>JBAUUM010000668.1:0-18042 GCA_049582705.1 Actinocatenispora sp. | reverse complement strand
CGTGAGCACCCCGGGGCGCCGTCGGACCCGTTCGGCCGCCCGCCGCCGCAAGGCGACGGCGGACCTCCGGGCCACCGAGGACGCGGCGCCTGCTGAGGACGCGGCGCCCGAGGGCGGTCCCGCCGGTGACGGCGAGTCTCAGGGCAACGAGTCTCAGGGCAACGAGTCTCAGGGCAACGAGTCTCAGGGCAACGAGCCTCAGGGCAACGAGCCTCAGGGCGGCGCAGCTCAGGACGCGGTGTCTGAGGACACGGCGCCGGAGGGCAGTGACTCTCCGGACGGTGCCGCTCAGCACGGCACGCCCGAGCAGGCTGCCGCTGCCGAGGAGCACGCGACGCCCGCCGCGAGTACCGCCGAGGGCGACACCACGCCTGAGGCGGACGGCCCGGTCGTGACGGACGCCGCAGCCGAGGCGGACGCAACCGTCGAGGACGCTCCGGTGGCCGAGGAGAGCAGGGCCACCGCGGACACCTGAGCCGACGGGAGCCCGGGGCCGCAGCACGGTGGCCCCGGACTCCACGGGCCGGTGGCCCGTGTGCGGAGCACCAAGAGCATGAAGTACGCTTAGCTGCGGCGTACCTCGTACGCCACGGGCCTGCACGCCCCGTTTCTGACGCTCCGACATGCTGATGTCGAGTCGAGGATGCGGTGCCGGCGTCAGAGCCCGACCAGCCAGATCGCCTGCGAGCATAGAGGAGACCCGCGTCCCATGTACGCGATCGTCAAGACCGGCGGCAAGCAGTACAAGGTCGCTGAGGGCGACATGATCGAGGTCGAGAAGCTCGTGGGTGAGCCCGGCGACACGGTGACGCTGCCCACGGTGCTTCTTGTCGACGGCGAGGGCGACGACACCTCGGTGACCACCGACCCGGCCGTGCTGGCCGAGGTCGCGGTGACCGGTGAGGTGGTCGCACACACCAAGGGCCCGAAGATCCGGATCCACAAGTTCAAGAACAAGACCGGCTACCACAAGCGCCAGGGTCACCGCCAGCCGCTGACCCAGGTGAAGGTGACCGGCATCGAGAGCGGGAAGTAGGCGCCGAGATGGCACACAAGAAGGGTGCGTCGAGCTCGCGCAACGGCCGCGACTCCAACGCTCAGCGGCTCGGCGTGAAGCGCTTCGGCGGCCAGCTGGTCAACGCGGGTGAGATCCTCATCCGCCAGCGCGGCACGAAGTTCCACCCGGGCGACCTGGTCGGCCGCGGCAAGGACGACACGCTGTTCGCGCTGAGCAAGGGTCACGTGGAGTTCGGCTTCAAGCGCGGCCGCAAGGTCATCAGCATCGCACCGGTGCAGCAGTAACAGCAGGGACCACGCAAGACCGACGCGGAAGAATCCGCGCACAGCGCGGACGGGCGGGCCGGACCACCGGCCCGCCCGTCGTGCTTTACCGGGGGAAGAGGTGCCAGTCGTGACGACTGTCCCCGATCGTCTCCTTCGCTCCGCTCCTCGCTCGCTGCCGCTCGCTGCTGACCGGGGTCCCGAGTCGCGGGTCGGGCTTGCGGTGGGCGACTCGGCACCCCGTCTCACTCCGGAGGCCACCTCATGACTGTGTTGCCCGGTGGCCTCCTTCGCTCCGCTCCTCGCTCGCTGCCGCTCGCTGCGATGCTCACTCCGGAGGCCACCTCATGACTGTGTTCGTGGATCGAACCGTGCTGCACGTGCAGGCGGGCAACGGTGGGCATGGCTGCATGTCGATCCACCGGGAGAAGTTCAAGCCGCTCGGCGGCCCGGACGGCGGCAACGGCGGCCGGGGCGGCGACGTCGTGCTGGTGGTCGACGCCGGTGTGCACACCCTGCTCGACTTCCACTTCCGTCCGCACCTGAAGGCCGAGAACGGCAAGCCCGGTCAGGGCTCGAACCGGGACGGCGCGAACGGTACGGAACTGCGGGTACGGGTGCCCGACGGCACGGTGGTACAGACGCCGGACGGTGAGGTGCTGGCCGACCTGGTCGGCCCGGGCAGCAGCTACGCGGTGGCCACGGCCGGTCGTGGTGGTCGGGGCAACGCGTCTCTGGCGAACGCCCGGCGCAAGGCGCCCGGATTCGCGGAGCTCGGCGAGCCCGGCGAAGTACGTGACGTGGTACTGGAACTCAAGAGCGTCGCGGACGTCGGCCTGGTCGGCTTCCCGAGCGCCGGCAAGTCGTCGCTGATCTCGGTGCTGTCGGCGGCGCGTCCGAAGATCGCCGACTACCCGTTCACCACGCTGCAGCCGAACCTGGGTGTGGTGCGTACCGGTGACGTGACGTTCACCGTGGCCGACGTGCCGGGGCTGATTCCCGGTGCCGCCCAGGGCAAGGGCCTCGGACTGGACTTCCTGCGGCACATCGAGCGCTGTGCCGTACTGGTGCACGTGGTCGACCTCGCCACCCAGGAGCCCGGCCGCGACCCGATCAGCGACATCGAGGCGATCGAGGCGGAACTGGCCGAGTACGGCCGGCTCGAGGACCGGCCCCGCGTCGTGGCGCTCAACAAGGTCGACGTGCCGGACGGCCGGGAACTGGCGGAGCTGGTCCGCGCCGACCTGGCCGACCGTGGCTGGCCGATCTTCGAACTGTCCGCGGTGACCCGCGAAGGGTTGCGGCCCTTCGGGTACGCGCTCGCCGAGACGGTCCGCGCGTACCGGCAGGCGCACCCGCCGACCGGTCCCGCGCGCGTCGTGCTCCGGCCGGCTGCGGTCGACGAGAGCCACTTCACGATCGACCAGGACGCCGAGGGCGTCTACGTGGTCAGTGGCCCGCGGCCGGAGCGGTGGGTTCGACAGACCGACTTCTCCAACAACGAGGCCATCGGATACCTGGCCGACCGGCTCGCCCGGCTCGGGGTGGAGGACGCCCTGGCCAAGGCGGGAGCCAGGCCCGGTGCGCCGGTGCGCATCGGCGCGATGGAGTTCGACTGGCAGCCCACGCTGCAGGCCGACACCGACTTCGTGCCGGGCCGAATGGGCACCGACCACCGGCTGGAGGACAACTCGCGGCTCGGCGCGTCGGACCGGTTGGCGGCCCGCAAGGCCCGTCGTCACCATGTGGTCGTCGACGGCGAATGGGCCGAGGACAAGGCGGCGGAGCGGGGCGGGTCCTGAGTGCACGGACGACGCCGGCACCGTACCGTGGGCAACTCTGGCTCATTGCCGGACTGCGGGTCCGCCAGAAGGTGGCGCGGTCCGGGTAACGTTCGGGGATCGGGAGCTGCTCGCGGGGAGGCGGTCGGTGGGCGGACTGGCACGGCGTGGCGGGTCCATGCAGGACCGGTTCGGTCGGGAGCTGCTCGACCGGTTCCGGGCCAGCCCGGCGGTCGCGGAGAGCTGGTATTCGGCGCAGCGGTTCGCGATCGGATACCGACGCTCGGTGTCCGATCCGGCCAGCTGGGCCTATCTGGGCAACCTCTACGCCGAATGCGCGTGCCTGGCGGGGGCCCGCCGGGCTGAACGGCTCTCGTGGTACGTGGCGACCATGACCGAACCGGCAACCATGCCCGCGGACTGGGCCACCGCCGCGCCGCTGTTGCGCCCGGTGCTGGCCGGCTCGGCGTTCGGCCGGCCGGTGCTCGGCGCCGCCGCGGACGGCCGGGCCGAACTGGTCCGCCGGGCGGCGCTGCCGATGCTGGACGAACTCGTCGTGGTCGATCTGCCCAGCACGATCGGTTACGTCACCGCGGAACTCGTCGCCGACTGGCAGGTCCCGGTGAGTCAGGTGTTCGCCACGGCGCGGGCCAATCTGGCCGCGGACGTGCGGCGCACGCACAACGGGCCGGTGTCCACGCGCGAGCCGCGGATGCTGCGTTTCGTCGACGACGGTGAGGCGTACTGGGTGTCCCGGTTGCTCACCGAGGGGTGGCTGGCCGGGCTGAGCGAGCTGGTCGGTGGTCGTCCGGTGGCGTTCGCGCCCGACCGGGACTGCCTGGTGGTGGTGCGCGACGGCACCCAGCTTCCCGGCATCTTCGAGATCGCGGCGGCCGAGTACCAGGAGGCGGTGCGACCGGTGTCGCCGATGGCGTACACGGTCGACAACGCCGGCCGGATCGTGCCGTACCACGCCCCGCCGGGGCATCCGGCCCACCTCGCGGCCACCCGGGCGGAGCGGCTGCTGGCCGGCACCGCGTACGACGCCCAGGCCGAGCTGCTGCGCGACGCGTGGGAGCCGGCGCGGGCCGGGCGGTTGACGGTCGCCAGCTATCTGGTGGCCGAGCCGGAGGGCCAGTCCTCTGTCAGCGTGTCGACCTGGCTGGAGGACGCGGCGACCCTGCTGCCGGTGACCGACCGGGTCGCGATGGTCAGCCGGGACCGGCGACAGTCCTGGCTGGTGCGCTGGGAGGCACTGGTCGCCGCGCTGGAACCGCAGCCGGTGCCGGGTCTGGTCCCGTCCCGTTACCAGGTGGGCCGGTGGCCGCGCGGCGAGCAGCGCAGGGTCATGCTCGCCGCGGCGACGCACCGGCGGGACGGCGCGGACGGCTGACGCCGGTCAGGGCGTGGGTTCGGCGGGCACCCGCCCGTCGCTGTCCGGCACGGATGTACGCGCCGGGTCGCTCTGCTTGCGCCGCTTGATGAACAGGCAGCAGATCGCGGCGGCGACGAGTACCACGATCGGTAGCACCAGCGTCGGCCGCAGGGCGTTGACGAACCCCTCGTGGAACGTTGCCGTGGCGATGCCACGGAGCTGGTGGGCGACCTGTGGCGACAGCCCCGGCGGCAGCGGGATGGTCTGCTGCTGGGCGCCGACGTCCAACCCGCCGGTGTGCGCGAACCCGTCGATGAACCGGGACCGGTACTGCGGCGGCAGCTGCGCGGCGTGCGCGCGGGCCGAATCGTCGAGCTTGCCGGACAGCTGCGCCTGGAGCAGGGCGCCGACCGCGGCGCTGCCGATCACGGCACCGAGCTGACGGGAGGTGTTGAACACCCCGGACGCGGCGCCGGACAACCGCGGCTCGATGTTGCGCATCGCGACCGTGGTCATCGGCGCGAAGATGCAACCCATGCCCACGCCGGCGATGATCAGTCCGGGCAGGAAGCTCCACCGTCCACTGTCCACATGCGACACATCCAGCACGTACGCCATGCCGGCGGCGAACAACAGCATGCCGGCCAGCAGGATGTACTTGCCGCCGATCCTGTCCGCCAGCCGGCCGGTCACCGGCGCGATGAACAGTGACACCAGCGACATCGGCGCCATCGTGATGCCGGCGTCGAACGCGTCGAGTCCCAGCACGGACTGCAGGTAGATGGTGAACGGCAGGAACATGCCCAGCATCCCGAACGCCATCGCCATGCTGACGAAGTTCATCAGCGAGTAGTTGCGGTTCCGCAGGATCTCGAACGGCACCAGCGGCTCGCCCCGGTGGAACCGTTGGGTGACCAGGAAGACGACGGTCAGTACCACGCCCGCCACGATGATCATCGGGATGGTGACGAACCCGCGAACCGTGCCCCAGTCGTACTTTTCGCCCTCGATCAGCCCGTACGTCACCAGCAACAGCGCGACGGTGATCAGGACGGTGCCGAGGATGTCGAAGCGGTGCTGACGCCGTTCGGTGAAGTTGGGCACGGTCCACAGCGCCAACGCGAAGGTCACGATGCCGATCGGCACGTTCAGGTAGAAGATCCACTCCCAGCTGGAGTACGTGATGAGCAGCCCGCCGAGGGTGGGGCCCGCGACGGCCGCGACCCCGGCCACCGCGCCCCAGATGCCGAACGCGGCACCCCGCTTCTCCGGCGGGAAGATCTTGTTGATGATCGCCAGTGACTGCGGGCTGAGCATGGCGCCACCGATGCCCTGTGCCACCCGCGCCGCGATCAGCTGGTCGGGGGTGCGGGCGAGCCCGCAGGCGGCCGAGGACAGCACGAACAGGACGAGCCCGGCGAGGAACATCTTCTTGCCGCCGAACATGTCGCCGAGCCGGCCCGCCGTGATCAACAGGACCGCGTACACCAGGATGTACCCGCTCTGGATCCACAGCACCTGGTCGAGTGAGGCGTCCAGCCCGTCGCTGATCGCGGGAATCGCGATGGTGATGATCGTGGTGTCCAACAGGATCATGAAGAAGCCCAGGCAGACCGCGATCAGTACCACCCAGGGATTGCCCTTGAGCCGGCTCATGTGTTCGTCTCCTCTCTCTGCGTGCTGGTTGTGTCGGATGTGGGTCGGCGCTCGGGTGCGTGCGCCGGCCCTGGCTGCCGCGTCGATGGCGGCTGGTCCGATGCTGCCGGTTGGTCGGACGCTGCCGGCTGGTGCGGCGCTGCTGGCTGGTGCGACGCTGCCGGCCCGTACGGTCCCGGCCGGCTCGGATCGGCCCAGGGCAGGTCGCCGGAGTGGATCCGGTCGATCAGCCCGCGGACGAACCGCACCTCGGCGTCCCGCATGGCCCGCCGGTACTCCAGGTCGGTCCAGTACACCTCGGGCAGGTCGATGCCACCCAGGTAGCCGGCCACCCGGTCGTCGGCGGCCTGCGCGGCCTCCAGCCCGACCAGCCGTACGTTCAGCTGTTCCAGTACCTGGTGGACGTCGAGCTCGTGCATGAAGGCGAGTGCCACCGGGAACTGCGGGTACTCGTGCACCGGTGTCCGCAGCGCGCCGCTCACCCAGCTGGTGAACATCTCGCGCCCGGCGTCGGTGATGGCGTAGATGGTGCGTTCGGGTCGCCGCCCGGCGCGGCTGGTCTCGACCTGTTCGATCAGCCCGTGTTCGGCCAACCGCTCCACCGTGTGGTAGAGCGAGCCGGCGCGGACCTTGACCGTTTCGCTGGTGTGCCGGTCGGCGAAGGTCTGCTGGATCTCGTAGGGATGCATGGGCTGCTCGTGCAGCAGCTCCAGCACGGCCATGGCGAGCGGGGTCATTGCCCGGCGTAGATCAGTCCTCATCGTTTACTCCACGTGGAGTATAACCACGGATCGGATGGCTGACCGCGCCCACCCCCGGGCGACGGCCCGGTCAGTGGCGGCGGTCGCGCTCGTGCGCGTACCGGTGCCAGACCTCCCGCAGCCGGTCGGCGGCCTGCACCCCGCGCGTCTCGTCCGGCGCCTCGGACAGGAACACGACCGCGAGCATCACCGCGGCGTCGAGCCGGTACGCCCAGCCGGCGACGGGGTCGGGGGAGGGGCGGTCGCCGTACCCGGCGAGGACGGCGTCGTGGTCGAGGCCGTTGTCCGGCAGCCGCGCGAACTCGGCGAGCCGGCCGAGATCCAGCGCCGGATCGCCGACCAGCGCGTTCGACCAGTCCAGCAGCGCGAGCGGTCGACCGTCCACCGCGCGCAGGTTCGCCGCCCGTACGTCGAGGTGCAGCAGGCTGCCCGCCGACGGCCGGTCGAGCAGCTCGGCGAGTCCGTCGAGCCTCGGGTCGGCCGGCAGGTCGATCCCCAGCGAACGCAGTGCCCGCCAGCGGTGGCCGATGCGGTGGGGGATCAGCCGGGCCGTGGCCAGGCCGTCGCACGCGACCGGACGGTGCGCGGGCGGCGGGAGTCGATGCAGCGTGCGCAGTAGCCGGCCCAGCAGTTCCGGGTCCGCGCCCGCGCCGTCGTCCGGGACGTACTCGCTGACCAGCGCGTCGGGCTCGCCCAGTACGAGCCGGTGCGGGGTGGCCACCGGGAACCCGGCCCGGACCAGATGGCCGGTGACCGCGTACTCCCAGCTCAGCAGCGCCCGGGTGTCCACGTTCGGATCGTTCGCGTTGGACTGGAACCGGGGGCCGAGCGGGCTGCGGAGTACCAGGTCGTGGTCCGCCGTCGTGGTCCGGTGGACCATGAACTCCAGCCCGCTGCCCAGCACGGTGGGCTCGCCCAGCCCCAGGTCCCGCGCCAGCCGGCGGACAGCCGCGTCGACCACACCGCCTCCTCCCGTTGCCCGCGCCCGCCGTCGGCGCTCGGCAGCGGACCACCGGACGAGCACACGGGCCGGGCTGAGTACCGGCCGGTCGACCCCGCCGAGTTCCGCCAGCGCGGAAAACCGAGTGACGGGTCGGGCGGATCAACGGTACTATCCTCGGGCTTGCCCGGGGTGTGGGCGGTTCCGACCGCCACGAAACCAAGAGCGGCTCCGCGCGGTCCGCGACGAGTTCGCCCGGCACCCTTCAGCGAGCTCCCGCGACCGACGCCAAGAGGACAACTTGGCCGAGGGAGTTCCATGGGCACAGATCTCGCGCGCGCGTCCGCACCCTGGCGGATGCCCGCGGCACTGGCCGGCGCCGGTTTTCGGCGCTGGTCGACCTACCGACAGGCGACCCTGGCTGGTGCGTTCACCAACACCGTCTTCGGGTTCCTCCGTTCCTACGTGATGCTCGCCGTCGCGGCGGCCAGCGGCGGCGTGGCCGCCGGATACCGCGGGCCGCAACTGCTCACCTACGTGTGGATCGGGCAGGGTCTGCTCGCCGTCGTCTCGCTGTGGGGCTGGACCGAGCTGGCCGACCGGGTACGCACCGGCGACGTCCAGTCCGACCTGCTGCGCCCGGTGCATCCGGTGCTCAGCTACCTCGCGGCCGACCTGGGCCGGGCCTGCTACTCGCTGCTGACCAGGTTCACCGTCCCGCTGGTCATCGGCGCGTTGGTGTTCGACCTGTACGCACCGACCCGCCCGGCGAGCTACCCGCTGTTCGGCCTGAGCATGCTGCTCGCCGTGCTGGTCTCGTTCGGCATCCGGTACCTGGTCAACCTGACGTCGTTCTGGTTGCTGGACATCCGCGGGGTGCTGACGGCGTGGCTGCTCTGCTCCAACGTGCTGACCGGGCTGTATTTCCCGCTGGGGTTCCTGCCCGGCTGGGTGCAGACCGTGCTGTGGCTGGGCACCCCGTTCCCGTCGATCATCCAGGCGCCGGTGGACGTCCTGGTGGAGCGCGGCGGCGTGGAACACCAGGCGCTGATCGTTCTCGACCAGTTCGGCTGGGCCGTGGTCGTCCTGGCGCTCGCGGTACTGGTGCAACGGCGCGCCGAGCGCAGGCTGGTGGTGCAGGGTGGTTGAGGCGTACCTGCGGCTGCTCGGCGCCCAGGTCAGGGCGCAGACCCAGTACCGCGTCTCGTTCGTCCTGGACGCCGTCAGCAACAGCCTGATCACCGTGCTCGACGTGGTGGCGCTGCTGGTGCTGTTCCGGGTGACGCCGGCGCTGGGGGGCTTCTCGCTCCGCGAGACGCTGGTCATGGCGGGCCTGGCGAACACGGCGTTCGCGCTCGCGGACATGTCCGTCGGCAACATCGACACGATGCGCACGTACATCCGGACCGGGAAGCTGGACGCGGTACTGATCCGCCCGCTGGGTGTGCTGCCGCAGCTGGTGTTCGGCGACTTCTCGACCCGGCGGGTCGGCCGGGTCGTGCAGGGCCTGGCCGTACTGGTGATCGCGCTGCTGGTCGCGCACGTGCACCTGACCCCGGCCCGGACGGTGCTGGTGGTGGTCGCCCCGCTCGCGGGCGCGGTGATCTTCGGTTCCGTGTTCGTGGCCGGTTCGACGGTCGCGTTCTGGTTCGTCGAGTCGGGCGAGTTCGCCAACGCGTTCACCTACGGCGGCCGGGACTTCACCTTCTACCCGGTCACCGTGTACAGCGGCTGGTTCCGCAACCTCTTCGCGTACGGACTGGGTTTCGTGTTCGTCGCGTACTTCCCGGGCCTGGCCATCCTGGGCCGGTCCGACCCGCTGGGTACGCCCGGCTTCCTGCCCTGGTGCTCACCGCTGGTCGCGGTGCTCGCCGCCGTACTGGCGGCGCTGGTCTGGCGTACCGGGGTCCGCCACTACCGGAGTACCGGCTCATGAACACGGAGGCGAGCGTGCGGGACGACCGCGAGGCACTGATCGAGATGGTGGGGCTGCGTAAGGACTTCACGGTGCGCCGGCGGGCCGGACGGTTCCGCCGCGAGCGGCGCACCGTGTCCGCTGTGGACGGCGTCGACCTGTCGGTGCGGCAGGGCGAGATGCTCGGCTACATCGGACCGAACGGCGCGGGCAAGTCGACCACGCTGAAGATGCTCACCGGCGTACTGACCCCGTCGGCCGGTGAGGCGTGGGTGTGCGGACTGCGCCCGGTGCCGCAGCGGACCCGGCTGGCGCGCCGGATCGGCGTGGTGTTCGGGCAGCGTTCCCAGCTGTGGTGGGATCTGCCGCTGCGCGAGTCGTTCCGGCTGCTGCGGTACGTCTACCGGGTGCCGGACGCGGAGCACGCGGCCCGGCTGGACCGCTGCCGGCGGATGCTGGAACTCGACGAGTTCCTGGAGACCCCGGTACGGCAGCTGTCGCTGGGGCAGCGGATGCGCGGCGAGATCACCGCGGCGCTGCTGCACGCCCCCGAGGTGCTGTTCCTGGACGAGCCGACGATCGGCCTGGACGTGGTGAGCAAGCAGGCGGTCCGCGCGTTCCTGGCCGAACTGGGCGCGGCCGGCGACACGACCCTGGTACTGACCACGCACGACCTGGCCGACATCGAGAAGCTGTGCCGACGGCTGGTGGTCATCGACCACGGCCGGGTCGTGCACGACGGGACCCTGGCGGCGCTGCACGACCGGTACGACTCGCGTCGTCGGGTCGTGGTGGACCTGGACTCGCCGTGGGACGGGGGCGCGGTGCCCGGTGCGACCGTCGACGAGGTGGCGGCGGACGGGTACCGGGTCACGTTCGGGCTCGCCGGCGCGACGGCCGGTGAACTGGTGGCCCGGCTGGCGGCGACGAGTTCGCTGCGCGACGTGTCGGTACTGGAGCCCGACATCGAGGACGTCGTCGCCCGGCTCTATGCCGAGCCGGCGGTGCCTGCCGAGCCGGCGGACACGGACGGGTTGGTGGACACGGACGTGTCGCCTGACAACTCGGAACCTGCGGGGGACCGGGTCGAGCAGCACTGAGAAACGCTGGGACCGGTGGGTTTGGTCGGATCGCTACTGTCGGCTCATGTCTCGCTTCGCACGGTTCGCAGGTGTTCTCGTCGTCCTGGCCGCGGCGCTGGTGGCCTGCGGTCAGGACCGGCATCCGGTCCTGACGGTCGTCGGCAGCGACCTGCCGTTCGACGAGCCCCTGCACCTTCGGGCCGCCGGTCTGGGCCCCGGAGACAGGGTCACGATCGGGGCCAGCCTGACCGACGAGCAGCACCACCGCTGGCAGTCACGGGCGACCTACGTCGCCGACGGGCGCGGCCGGCTCGACCTGGACCGGGACCGGCCCCGGACCGGGAAGTTCCGGGACGCGGACTCCATGGGCCTGTTCTGGACGCTCGCGCCGTCCGACCAGGACGCGCCCTTCACCCTTCCGGCGGCGTCCCGGGTGACCCTGACGGTGGTCGAGGACGGCACCACGCTCGTCCGCCGTACGGTGGTGCGCCGCACGAGTGCGCCGGGCATCCGACGAACGGCGCTCACGGTGCAGCGGGACGGCATCGACGGGGTGTACTTCCAGCCCGCGCAGGCCGCCCGACCCCGCCCGGCGCTGCTGATCTTCGGCGGTTCCGAGGGCGGTCTCGGCTCGACGCTGCTCGCCCGGATGCTCGCCACACACGGCTATCCGACGCTGCGTATCGCGTACTTCGGCGAGCCGGGCCTGCCCCGCGAGCTGCGAGAGGTGCCCGTGGAGTACGGGGGACGGGCGGTGCGGTACCTGTCCCGGCAGCCCGGCGTCGATCCCCACCGGGTCGTGGTGATGGGGGCGTCTCGCGGCAGCGAACTCGCCGAACTGCTGGGCGTGCACTATCCGGACCTGGTGCACGGCGTTGTCGCGTTGACCCCCGCGAATGTGGCAGGTGCCGGATCGAAGGGGGTGGGCTCCGCCTGGACCTGGCACGGCCGGCCGGTGCCGTACACCCGGCAGTTCAACCAGTCGGCGCCGACCGACAACCCGGACGCGGTGATCCCGGTCGAGCGGACCGCCGGCCCCGTCCTCGCCACCTGCGGCGGGATGGACCAGGTCTGGGTGTCCTGCGACTACGCGACGGCGATCATGCGGCGACTCGATGCCCACCACCACGGCTACCCGGACCGTATGTTGCGGTATCCCGACGCGGGCCACTACAGCAACGGCGTGCTGCCGTACGACCCGTTGCCGTGGGATCCGCAGGCGGAGGCCGACCAGAAGGCCCGGGTGAGCGAGTACCACGCGCTGCGGAACTGGTTGTCGGCGTTGCCCGCCGGGAGCGACTGAGCGGACGGCGGCGCACGGTGCAACGGCGGTCGCTGCCGAACCGGCCGATACGGCGGACCGAAGCGTTGGGACCAGTGGGTTTGGCTGCTGTCGCTACCTTCGGCGCATGTCACGTCCCGTACGGTTGACGCTGGTCCTGACACTGCTGGCGATGGTGACGGCCTGCACGTCGGAGCGGCACCCGGCCTTGACCGTCACCGGCTCCGACCTGTTGATCGACCGGCCGCTGCACGTGGCCGCAACGGGTCTGACGCCCGGAGGCACGGTGACCATCCGCGCCGGTCTCGCCGACCGGGCGGGCCGGCACTGGACGTCGTGGGCGGCGTTCGTCGCCGACGGGAACGGCCGGCTCGACCTGGACCGGGCACGACCTCGCCGGGGCCGGTACAAGGTGGCGGACTCGATGGGCCTGTTCTGGTCGATGACGCCCACCGACGGCTCTCAGCCGGCACTGGACCTGCCGGACCGCACCCGGGTCACCCTGACGGTGAGCGAGAAGGGGTCGGAGCTGGCCCGACGTACGGTGGTCCGCCGCACGAGCGTGCCGGGGCTGCGGCAGAAATCCCTGACGGTGCGAAAGGACGGCATCCTCGGTGTGCTCTTCGAGCCGCCGCACACCACGCATCCCCGGCCGGCGATGGTGCAGTTCGGCGGCTCCGAGGGCGGCCTCGGCTCGACGCTGCTGGCGAAGCTGCTCGCCGCGCACGGCTATCCGGTCCTGCACATCGGGTACTTCGGCGCACCCGGGCTGCCCGACTACCTGGTGCGGGTGCCCGTGGAGTACGCGGGACGGGCGGTGCGGTACCTGTCCCGGCAGCCCGGCGTCGACCCCCACCGGATCGCGGTGATGGGGGCGTCCCGCGGCGGCGAACTGGCCGAACTGCTGGGCGTGCACTACCCGGACCTGGTGCACGGTGTGGTGGCGTGGACGCCGGCGAACGTCGCCGTCGCCGGGCAGAACATGGTGAGCCCGGCGTGGACCTGGCACGGCCGGCCGGTGCCGTACACCCGGCAGTTCAACCAGCCGGCGCCCACCGATCATCCGGACGCTGTGATCCCGGTGGAGCGGATCGCCGGCCCGGTGCTCACGTCCTGCGGCGGTGTCGACGAGGTGTGGGAGTCCTGCCCCTACACGCACGCCATCATGGCGCGACTCGACGCCCACCACCATCGCTACGCCGACCGGCTGCTCAGCTATCCGGACGCCGGGCATCACAGCAACGGCGTGCTGCCGTACGTGCCGCGGGCCACCGACGCGTACGCGCAGGCCGACGAGGCGGCGCGGGTGGCGGAGTGGCCCGTGCTGCTGCACTGGCTGGACACCCTGCCCGCCGGGAAGAACTGACCCGGACCCTGTCCGCCGGGAAGACCCGGACCGGGGACGGTCAGAGGCGGCGGTGTTGACCGGCGCGCAGGTACGCCACCTCGGTGTCGTCGCGTGGGTACGTCTCACGCCAGGGCCGCTGGCGCGGTGCCACCACGGTGTCCGCCCTGGCGCCGGTCTGGGCGGCGCGCACGGCGTCGGCCCCGGCCTGGGCGGCCCGCGCCGACTCGGCCCCGGCGAGCATCATCGCGCTGACCCACTCGTAGACGAGCACCCAGGACGACGCGGTGATCGACGACCAGGCCGGCGACAGGTCCCGCACGGCCTGCACGAGTGCGCGACCCGCGTACGGGTAGTGCTCGGGGCGGACGCCGAGGGCGCCGCCGTGCAGCGCGCCGAGCCGGTACAGGTACGGGCGCAGCAGGTCGGGGTGGTCCAGGAACTGGACGATCTCCATCAGTGCCTGGCCCATCTTGCGGTGCTGGTCGGCCATCTCCGGGGCGAACATGGCCCGCAGGCCGGGCAGCGGGGTGAACAGGTACTGGTAGAACGCCTCGGACAGCCTGGTCGGGTCGTCGGCGATGAGCGCGCAGGACGCCCGGACCTCGCGGATCACGGCGGCGTCGGGCGTGGGCACGGCATCGACAGTGCGAGGGTTCACTGGCGGTCTCCCGGGTTGTGCCAGCCGTAGGGTGAGGCTGGCCTGCGCAGGACGGACGAGGATGGCCGCGTCGCCGGGGCGGCGTGCGCGTCCGCGTCGTGCCGACCTGGTCACAGGCTACGCAGCTCATCGACTGGAATCGATGAGCAAAACGACTCGCGGTTCTGTCCGAAGGGACCATCTTTTCCTCCCCTGCCACCGGATTGTGTGGTACGGCGGCCCAGATCGGACCCGCCGGAGGTGACCACCCGAAGGGGAGACGTGACGGTCGGTGGCGTCCCGGTCGCCGACCGGTCGATGCGTCCTGCGGTGCGCCGGGCCGCGTGTCCCAGCTTGCGGGAACTGTCGCGCGTCACCGTGGTTAATCATTGACTAAATCCTGGTTCAGTAAGAAACTTTCCTGCTATGTAGCAAGTTCGTACATCGTTCGGCCTGACGCGGCCCGGCGGCCGGGAGGGAAGACAACATGAGTGCAGAACGGGCGGGCCTGTCACGCCGCACGCTGCTCGGTGCTACCGGGGTGGGCCTCGCGGCACTCCTCGCCGGCTGCGGTGAGGGTGGCGACGCGGGTGCCGGCGGCAGCCCGCTCGTCGTCCACATCAACGACACGGGCTCCTGGCAGCGCAACTTCAACCCCTTCGCCACCACCGCGAACACCGGCACCACCGGGCTGTTCTACGAGCCGCTGCTGTTCTTCAACAAGCTCAAGCCCAACGACATCACGCCGTGGCTCGCCACCGCGTACGAGTGGAGCGACGAGGGCAGGACCCTCACCGTGACCCTCCGGGACGGGGTGAAGTGGTCCGACGGCAAGCCGCTGACCGTCGACGACGTCGTGTTCACCTACCAGGCGATACTCGACGACTCGGCGCTGAACAAGGGCGGGATCGAGCTGTCCGCGGTCAAGGCCGGCGGTAAGGACACCGTGGTGTTCACGTTCCCGTCGACGTCCTACACGAAGTTGTGGAACCTCGCCGGGCAGGTCGGCATCGTGCCCAAGCACCTGATGGCCGGCAAGAAGCTCGCCACCTTCGCCAACCCGAACCCGGTCGGCACCGGACCTTTCACGCTCAGCTCCTTCTCGTCGCAGGTCTACCAGGTCGCGGCGAACCCGAAGTACTGGAAGGGCAAGCCGGTCGTCCCGGTCGTCAAGTTCCCGGCGTACTCGGCGAGCGCCGTGCAGACCGGCCTGCAGAGCGGCGAGATCGACTGGGCGAGCGCGTTCGTGCCGGACCTGAAGAAGATCTACGAGCGCGACGACCCGCGGCACAACAAGCACTACTTTCCGTCCGAGGGCCTGAACACGCTGATGGTCAACACCGCCCGGGCGCCGTTCGACAAGGTCGAGGTGCGTCAGGCGGTCAGCCTCGCGATCGACCGGCAGCGACTCGTCACGAACGCCGAACGCGGATACGTCGACGCCGCCCACCCCAGCGGACTGCCGATGCCGGCGAACTCCGCCTGGGTGCCCGCCGAGTACCGGGACACGTCGTTCGCCGTCGATCGGACGAAGGCCAAGGATCTCCTGGCGAAGGCCGGATACGGGTCGAGGAAGCTCGCCTTCGAACTGCTGGTCCCCTCGCCGTACACCGACTTCGTGAACGCGGCGCAGCTCATGAAGGAGGACCTCGACAAGGTCGGCGTGGACATGACCGTCCGCGGCGTCGCGATCCAGGACTGGGTGGCGAAGGTCGGCAAGGGGGACTACGACATCACGCTGCGCGGCGCGGTGGCCGGCCCGACGCCGTTCTACCTGTACCGGTCGATGCTCTCGAGCAAGCTGACCAAGCCGATCGGGCAGCAGGCCACCGGCAACTACGGGCGGTGGAAGGACGCGAAGACCGACCAGCTGCTCGCGGAGTACGAGGCGACCGACGACGTCGCGAAGCAGAAGGCCGCGGTGCAGGGACTGGCCACGATCGTGATCGAGCAGCTGCCGGTGATCCCGTTGTTCGACAGCCCGTCGTGGTCGCTGTACCGGACCACGAAGTACACCGGCTGGCCGTCGAAGTCGGATCCGTACGCGATGCCCTCACCGGCCTCCACGCCGGACATGGCCGTGGTGCTGCTGCACCTCAAACCCGCCAAGTGAGGCCGGATTGCTCTACCTGCTGCGGCGGCTCGGGTTCTACCTGGTCACGGCCTGGGCCGCCATCACCATCAACTTCCTGATCCCCCGGCTGATGCCGGGGGATCCGGTGGACCTCATGGTCGCCCGGATGAACGGCCAGATCGATCCGGACGCGATCGCCGCGATGAAGCACGCCTTCGGGCTGACGGGCGGCAGCCTGTGGCAGCAGTACCTCAGCTACCTAGGCAACCTTGCGCACGGTGAGCTGGGCCGCTCGATCACCTTCTACCCGACCGAGGTGGGCACCGTACTGGGCAGCGCGCTGCCCTGGACCATCGGACTGGTCGGCGTCGCCACGGTCATCAGCTACCTGATCGGTACCTCGCTGGGCGTACTGGCCGCGTGGCGGCGCGGCACCTGGCTCGACTCGATCCTGCCCACCGCGACGTTCCTCCAGGCGGTGCCGTACTTCTGGGTCGCGCTGGCCCTGGTCATGGTGTTCGGCGTGACGCTGTCCTGGCTGCCGGTCAGCCAGGCGTACTCGCTGGACGTGACACCCGGGTTCAACGGGCCGTTCCTGTCCAGCATGCTGTACCACGCGATCCTGCCCGCGGTGACGATCGTCGTCGCGTCCATCGCCGACCGGGTGATGGGCATGCGCAACATCATGGTCACCACCCTCGGCGAGGACTACGTGACGCTGGCCGAGGCGAAGGGTCTCACCAGCCGGCGGGTCATGTGGGCGTACGCGGCCCGCAACGCGCTGCTGCCCAACATCACCAGCTTCACCCTGTCGCTGGGTTTCGTGGTCGGCGGATCGGTACTCACCGAGATCGTCTTCTCCTACCCGGGGGTCGGCTCGGTGCTGCTCAAGGCCGTCGAGAACGAGGACTTCCCGCTGATGCAGGGCATCTTCCTGATCATCTCGCTGGCGGTGCTGGCGGCGAACTTCCTCGCCGACCTGTGCTACGTGGCCCTGGACCCGCGTACCCGGCAGGAGGCCTGACATGCGTTCACCGAAGATCGTCGCCGGCATGGCCATCCTGGCCTTCTTCCTGCTGCTGGCGATCGTCGGCCCGTTGCTGGTCGGCGCCGACCCGAGGCAGAGCAGCCCGGTCGGGCTGCAACCGCCGTCCGCGGCGCACTGGTTCGGCACCACCCAGAGCGGGCAGGACGTCCTCGCGCAGGTCGTGTACGGGGCGCGGGTCTCGCTCGGTGTCGGCCTGCTCTCCGCGCTGATCGCCACCCTGCTGTCCATCGTGGTCGGGCTGGTCGGCGGCTACGCCGGCGGCGTCGTGGACGAGGTGCTCTCCCTGCTCACCAACATCTTCCTGGTACTGCCCGCGCTGCCGCTGATCATCGTGCTCGCCGGCTACCTGCCCAGCCGCGGCGTCACCTCGGTGGCCGTGGTGATCGCCGTGACCGGCTGGGCGTGGGGGGCCCGGGTACTCCGGGCGCAGACCCTCACGCTGCGCCGACGCGACTACGTGGAGGCCGCGCGAGCCAGCGGAGAGCGGGCCTGGCGGATCATCTTCTTCGAGATCCTGCCGGTCGAGTTCCCGGTCATCGCGACCAGCTTCCTGGCCACCGTGATCGGCGCGGTACTCGCCGAGGCCGGGCTCTCCTTCCTCGGCCTGTCCGACCTGTCCACCGTCAGTTGGGGCACGATGCTGTACTTCGCGCAGAACAACCAGGCGCTGCTGGTCGGCGCGTGGTGGTGGTTCATCCCGCCCGGCCTGTGCATCGCGCTGATCGGTGCCGGCCTCGGGCTGCTGAACTTCGGCATCGACGAGATCGCCAACCCCCGGCTGCGGACCGTACTGCCGAACCGGCGTCGGCTGCTGCGCCGGGCGGTGCGGCCGTGACCGGGCGCGCCGGCACCGGGGCCGAGC
>JBAUUM010000667.1:0-4228 GCA_049582705.1 Actinocatenispora sp. | reverse complement strand
GGCCACGGACGGCGGACGGGCCGCGGACGGCGGACGGGCTGCGGCGGGAGGCGACGGCGGTCGGGGCGGTACCGGACCGCGACGCGGCACCGTCGATCCTGCCGCCGCCGGTGGATCTCGTGGGGCGGACGGCGCTGCAGGCACGGGTACGTACCGAACTGACCGGTGCACCCGCGATCGTGCTGCACGGGCCGGCCGGGGTGGGCAAGTCCGCCCTCGCCGGCGCCGTCGCGGCCCAGTTGGCCACCGAGCATCCCGGTGGCCAGCTCTACCTGGACCTGTGCGGCAGTACGCCGGGCCTGACGCCGATGACCGCCGAGGAGGCGATCGGCAGCCTGGTGCGCACCCTCGGCGGCGAGCGGTCCGCGGGTACGCCCGGCGCGGAGGCGGCCGAGCTGCGCACCCGGATCAGCGACCGGCGGGTGCTGGTCGTCCTCGACAACGTGGTGGACGCGGGCCAGGTCCGCCAGCTGCTGCGGGTACTGCACGGTGCCACCGTGATCGTCACGAGCCGGACCACGCTGGCGACGCTCGACGCCGTGCAGGTGGCGGTCGGCGGGCTCGACCCGGACGACTCGGTGGCCCTGCTCGCCCGGTACGCCGGCGCGGACCGGATCATGGCGTCCCCGGCCGACGCGACGGCACTGGCCACCCTGTGCGGCAGCCTGCCGCTCGCCCTGCGGATCGTCGGGGCCCGACTGGCCAGCCACCCGGAGTGGACGCTCGCCTCGATGGTCGGCCGGCTGTCCGACGAGCGGTACCGCCTCGACGAACTGAGCTGCGACGACCTGGAGGTTCGGACCAGCCTCGCGGTGACCTGCGACGTGCTGTTCGACCGGTCCGGCGGCCCCGCCGCGCTGGATCTGTTCGACCGGTGGGGAATGGTGTGCTCACCGGTACTGGGCCCGGAGCTGGCCCGGGTACTCACCGGCGCCGGGCCGCGCGACGCCCGTGCCGCGCTCGACCGGCTCGCCGACGCCGGGCTGATCGAGGCGTGCGGCGTGGACCGCTACCGCATGCACGACCTGGTCCGGATCTACGCGATGGAACGGGGACGTCGCCGGCCGGCGGTCCGGGAGACGGTACTGCGCGCCTCGCGCTGCTACTTCCTCGGCACCGCGCGGCGGGCGCGGGACCTGGTCCGCCCCGACCCGCACCGCCCGGACGACGACTTCGTCGAGGACCCACCGACGGTCCCGCTCGACGACGCGCGGGACGCGCTGCGGTGGCTGGAGGCGGAACGCGACAACCTGGTCGCCGCGGCCCGGCTCGCCGTACTCGACGCGACGCCGGAGGCCGACCTGTTCGCCGCCAGGCTCTGCGCCGAGCTGTACCCGTACCTGCCGATGCGGGGATATCACCGGGATCTGCGGGAGGTGGCGTCCGCCGCGCTGTGCGGCGCCCGCCGGCTCGGCAGCCGGCCTGACGAGGCGGCCGCCCTGACCTTCCTCGCCGTCGCCCAGTCCCGGCTGGACGAGCACGACGAGGCGATCCACGGTCTGCGTGCGGCACTCGCGCTGCGGGAGGCCGACGGCGCCGGCCGCGCCGTCGCGGTCACCCTGGACCACCTGGGGGTACTGCTGGCCGCGGCGGGCCGGCTCGACGAGTCACGGTCGTCGTTCCTGCGCGCCCTGGACCTGCACCGCCGTGCCGACGACCGGCGGTCGGTCGGCGTGACGCTCAACAACCTGGCCGACGTGCTGCTCCAGCTCGGCGAGACCGGCGCCGCCCTGGCCCATCTGCACGAGAGCCTGCGGCTGCGCCGGGACGCGGGCGACGAGCTGGGGTTGGGCATCACGATGCTGACGATCGGTCAGGTGTACGCCCGGGACGGCCAACTGCGGCAGGCGTACGGCTGGCTCGGCGACGCGCTGGCCGCAGCGCGCGAGACGGGCAACCGCGAGGCCGAATGGCGGGTACTGACGGTGCGCGCGGACCTGCACCGGTCCTCGGGCAGGTGCGACGCGGCGCGCGAGGACCTGTGCCAGGCCCTCGCGCTGTCCGAGGAGGTCGGTGACGCCGGCGGCATCGCCGAGGTCCGGCGGGTACTGGCCGAAATCAGGACCTGACGCGCCCGGGTCAGCGCCAGCCGTAGCCGGCGCGCAGCGCGCGGCCGACCCGGTCGAACCGGGCCCGGTCCAGGATGGCGCCCTCGCGCCGGATGCTGTCCTCGCGCATCGTCAGGACCCGGTCCAGCCGCAGGTAGCTCGGGCGCTTCTCCGGGTCCCACTCGCCGGGTCCCAGCGAGTACCAGTGCCGCTGGCCCTCCCGGTGCGCCTTGCTGGACAGCATGAGCCCGAACAGGGTCCGGCTCACCCGCCCGACCACGAGTACGGGTCGGTCCTTGCCCTGCTTCGGATCGTCCTCGTACGGCACCCAGGTCCACACGATCTCGCCCGGGTCGGCCTGACCGTCCAGCTCGGGCGCGTACACGAGTTGACGCTTCTGCAGGGCCGACACCTGGCGTCGGCGTGCGATCTGGGCGGGGGTGGGGCCGGCGGCCGGGACGGCGGGTCCGCGTCGGCCGATCCGGCGTACGCCCGCCACGACGCCTCTGATGAGATTTGCCACGGCTGCACCCTATCGGGCGGGATGCGCGCGTTCTGCCCGGTGGACTCGTGCGGGCCGGGACCGGTACGGGACGCGTACAGTCACCTGCCATGGCCGACACCGCAGCCGGATGGGACGCGATCGACGGTGCGTTGGCGCGCCGTTACCCAGGTGTGGAACCGCTGCACTACGGGACGCTCGTGAAGTGGCGGCTGGGCGGACCGGACCCGCTCGACGGGATCAGCGCGTACCGCCGCGACGACCACTGGCATCTCGTCAGCTACGGCATGTCCGAGCTGTACGAGAAGGAGTCGTCGGTCGCGGAGGAGTCCGGCTGGGGCTTCGAGTTCACGTTCCGCGTGGCGCGGACGCCGGACGAGAACGAGCCGCCGACGTGGGCGCTGAACTTCCTGCAGAACCTGGCCCGGTACGTGTTCTCGTCCGGCAACGCGTTCGCGCCCGGCCACCACATCGACCTGAACGGGCCGATCTCGCTGTCCACACCGGACACCGCGATCCGCGCGGTCACCTTCGCCGAGGACCCGGAACTGGGCCGCGTCGGCACGCCGCACGGCAGGGTGCTGTTCCTCCAGATCGTCGGGCTGACCCTGGACGAGTACGCGACGATCGAACGCTGGGACGCGCGCCGGCTGCTGGACCTGCTCGCCAGCCGGTTGCCGTTGCTGGTCACGGATCTGGCCCGGGGCAGCGCCACCGACGACGCGACCGTGGCCGCGGCCGTCGAGGAGGGGGTACGCCGGGACGGTTCGTCGACCGGCTCGCTGTACGTGCAGGAGGCCGGGTGGCAGCCGACCGGTGGGTCACCGGGGAACGGCGTGGTGCTGTCGTTCGGGGCGAGCGCCGCCCCACGCATCGCCCGGGTACTGGCGGCCCGCCTGCCTTTCGGCCGTGGACTCGCGGTGGACGCGCCGGAGGGCAAGGTCGGATTCCTGCCCGGCGAACGGTTCGCGATCACCGGGCCGGCCGACGGTCGGATCGAGATCCACCTTCCGGCGACGGCGCTGACCGAGCTGACGTCCGTACTGCGGCCCACCGTGGGCACCCACCCGCTCGGCAGCGCGCCGGGTCTGACCGTGCGGATCGTGCGGTCCCAGATCCGGGACCAGGCCGGCAACGTGGTCGCCGAGATCGGCTGACCCGGCGACGCGAGGCGCGGCGGCGCCCGTCCAGCGGTCCCAGCGGAAACCCGGCGGCACGACCCGGCGGCACGGGGCGGTCGCGGCGGAGACCCAGCGGCGCGGGGCCGGCTCCGGAGTCAGCCGATGCTGTCCAGGAGCCGGTGGCAGCGCACCGGGTCCTCGGTGAGCCCCACCGCCAGGCCCCACAGCCAGTAGTCGACCGCCCGGACGTACGTCCAGGCCTCGGCCTTCGCGCGGTCCAGACCGCCGGCCGCGACGACCGCGGCGAGGACGTCGCGCACGCCGGTGGCGTCCGCCGCCTCGTCGATCCGGGTCCACATCAGCTCGGGCACGGACCGCTCCGGGTCGCCGGCGACCGGCTTGGGATCGATGGCCAGCCACGGCCGGCGGGTCCCGGCGAGCACGTTGCCGTAATGCAGATCCTCGTGCACCAGGTCGGTACCCGCGTCGGCGGCGAGCCCGCGTTGCAGGTCGGCGGCGCGCGCCACCCGGGCCACCGGTACCGGCCGGCCCAGGGC
>JBAUUM010000666.1:0-2220 GCA_049582705.1 Actinocatenispora sp. | reverse complement strand
CAGCCCCGGCGGTGGTGACGTCACGGTCGCCGCGCCGAGCCGGGCGGCGGTGGCGCTGAGCTCGGCGACCTCGGCCCGGCAGGTGGGGCAGGTGGCGAGGTGGCGTTCGACGGCGGCTCGTTCGATGTCGGTGACCGCGTCCAGGGCGTACGGGCCGATCAGGGTGTGCACCTCGGTATCGGCGGCGTTGCGGCGCCAGGTCGGCTTCACTGGGCCACCTCCAGGCAGTCACGGAGTCGGATCAGCGCGTCGCGGATCCGGGTCTTGACGGTCGGTACGGGCACGTCGAGCATCTGCGCGACCTCACGGTAGGTGCGGCCGGTGTAGTAGGCGAGCTGCACCGACTCGCGCTGCAGTTCGGTCAGCCGGGACAGACAGCGGCGTACCTGCTGGTGTTCCAGCCGGGTGGTCACCTGGTCGGCGACCTCGTCGAAGTCGGTCTGTGAGCTGGTCGCCGCGGCGCGGTGTTCCCGGTCGGTACGGGACTGGGCGCTGCGCACCCGGTCCACGGCGCGACGGTGCGCCAGGGTCAGGATCCAGGACGCGCCCGCGCCACGCGCCGGGTCGTACGAGCCGGCACCGCGCCAGGTCTCCAGGAACACCTCCTGGGTGACCTCCTCGGCCTGGGCCGGATCCCGCAGGACCCGCAGCACCAGCCCGTAAACGCGTGCCGAGACGAGGTCGTACAGGGCGGCGAACGCCTGCTCGTCACCTCGGGCCGTCGCGATGAGCAGCCGGCCGGCCTGGTCGTCGACCGGCCCACGGGTGGACCGTTCCGGCCCGTCGCGGCCACCGGCCGACGGCGCCGACCCCGCCGCCCGCAGTCGTCGTGTCCTGTCCACAAGGCCTCCCGCCCGTCACCTGATCGTGGTTCGGCGCCCGGTGCCCGGTGGATTGGTCCGCGTACTGCCCTGCCCAACTGTCACCGCGTGATCGGAGGGGGCCCACCGTACCGACGGAAAGTCACCGCCGGAATTTCCCTCCCATCCGCCGGGCCGTCAGCGACGAACCCCTTGCCAGATCGGGGTCCAACCACCCCGAACCGATCAAGAGAGACGAAGGGTTGAGACATGCATAAGCGTCGCATTCTCGCGTCGGTTGGCCTGGCCGCAGTACTCGCGTTCCCCCTCGCCGCCTGCAGCAGCTCCGGCAGCGACAAGGGCAGCGACAAGGGCTCGGACAAGAAGACCTCGGCGCAGGCCGAGCCGAAGAAGTCGGCGACGGACACCGACGCCAGCAAGCCGTTCGGCGCCGCGTGCTCGCAGATCCCGACCGACCCGTCCAACCCCGGCTCGGCCGCGGCGATGGCGAAGGCACCCGTGGCCACCGCCGCGAGCGGCAACCCGCTGCTCAAGCAGCTGGTCGGCGCGGTGAAGAAGGAGAACCTGGTCGACACGCTCAACGGCGCGCCGAAGCTGACCGTGTTCGCGCCGATCGACGACGCGTTCGCCAAGATCCCGGCCAAGACGATGAAGTCGATGTCCGACAAGCAGCTGGCCGACATCCTGAAGCTGCACGTACTGGGCGAGCGGATCGGTCCGGACCAGATCGCCGGTGAGCACAAGACCCTCAACGGCGGCTCGATCACCGTGTCCGGCAGCGGCGACAAGTTCACCGTCGAGGGCGCCGGGAACAAGGAGCCGGCGAGCGTCGTCTGCGGCAACGTGCAGACCTCCAACGCCACCGTGTACCTCATCGACACCGTACTGATGCCGGCGTCCTGACCGACGGCACCAGTACGACCCGACGGGGCGCGCCCACACCCGGGCGCGCCCCGGTTCCTTTCCCGGCCGACGCCTCCTGCGGGCCGGCACGCATCGGAGGGAGTACCCGTGCCCAGCACCGAATCCGCACGACCGCGCCCGGCGCGGAGCGGGAAACTGGCGGGCGTGTCCCGGTTCGCGGTCGGACCGCTCGTCGGCCTCGTGACCGCCGGGGTCGCGATCGGTGTCGCCAACCTGGCCGCCGCGCTGGTCCGGCCCGAGTCGGCGCCGGTGTACGCCGTCGGCAACCGGTTCATCCTCCTGACGCCGGAGTGGCTGAAGGACTTCGCGATCCGCACCTTCGGCCAGAACGACAAGACCGCCCTGCTGGTCGGCATCTACGCCCTGCTCGCGGCGTACGCGCTGGTGGTGGGCGTGGTGGGGATGTGGTGGCGCGGCCTCGGCGTGGCCGGAGTGGCCGTGTTCGGCGCGCTCGGCGTCGCGGCGGCCGCCACGC
>JBAUUM010000665.1:0-15839 GCA_049582705.1 Actinocatenispora sp. | reverse complement strand
CCGACCAGTAGCCGGTGCCGGAGGCGTCGCTGCGGTCGGTGGTCGGCTCGCCGGTGCCGCCGAGCAGCCGCCAGGTCAGCCAGTCGTGCGGCAGCAGTACGCGCTCGACCCGCGCCGCGTGCCGCGGTTCGTGCTCGGCGAGCCAGGCCAGTTTGCTGATCGTGTACGAGGCGACCGGCACCAGGCCGATGCTCTCCGCCCAGTGCCGCGCCCCGTACTCGGCGGTGAGCCGGGCCGCCTGCGGCGCGCTGCGCACGTCGTTCCACAGCAGGGCCGGGCGGACCGGCGTACCGGTCTCGTCCAGTGCCACCATGCCGTGCTGCTGCGCGGCGACGGAGACCGCGGCGGCGGGCTGGTCGCCGCCGGCCTCGCGCAGCGCCCGCCACCACTCGTCGGGGGCCACCTCGCTGCCGTCCGGGTGGGCCGCACGGGTGGTCCGCAGGACCCGCCCGGTGTGCTCGTCGACGGTGAGCACCTTGCAGGACTGGGTGGACGAGTCGATGCCGACGACGGTCACGGTGCTCCTCGGTCTCAGGGCGCCACCCGGTGCCGGTACAGGTCGCGCAGCAGGCTGATCTCCGCGCCGTGATGGATGACCTCACGGTGGATGTGCAGCACCAGCGCGGCCATCGGGTACTCGCTGAAGGGCCCCTCGGCGGGCCCGCAGGGCTGGGCGAGCCCGTCGGCGTCGAGGCCACGGACCCCGGCGATCCACCGCCGGTACCCCTCGTCGAGCTGGTCGAGTGCCTGCCCGGCGCTGCCGGCGTAGTCGAATGTCTCATAGTCGATGGGTGGCCCGCCGAAGTGGCTGGTGTTGCGGAGGCCGAACACGCCCACGATGACGTGCGCCAGCCGCCACGAGACGGTGGTGACCGGGACGGGGTCGGGCTCGGGGAACGCGAAGTCGATCGTGTACGCGCCGCTGCCCGCGGCGACGGCCGCGGTACCGGTGCCCCGGGGTCGGACGTTCCAGCAGTCGGGTGCGGGTTCCCAGCGGTACTCGTCGTCGGTGAGTCCGTCCAGCCGCGGCCGGAGCTGGTGGTCCCAGTGCCAGGTGAGCTGGTCGACGAGTTGGGTGGTCCAGTCGATGGAGGTCATGGCGGCAGGCTAGAGCGGCCTGCGGTCAGTTTCTGGCCTTTGGGCCGCTCGGCCCGCCAGCGCTGTTCCAGCCCGCTGATGAAGCGTTCCGCGGCCTCGTCGATGCCGCTACGGTTCCCCGTGGCGAGCAGGTCCAGCGCGAGGCCGCGGGCGGTGGCGAGCGCGATCCTGGCGTCGGCGCGGGCGTCGGCCTCGGGCACGCCCTGCGCGCGGATGAAGCGGGCGAGCGGTTCGACCCACAGCGTGACCACGCCGTCGAGCAGGCGGGCGGCGACCTCGTCGCCCTGCAGGCCGCGGGCGTACAGGTCGAAGAACAGCCGCATGTACGGCCAGGTCGCCGGGTCGACCAGGCGGCGGTACATGTCGCGCATCACCACGCCGGGCTCGGCGTCGGGGCGGATGCCGAGCAGCCGGAACTGATCGCGCTGTTGCTGCTCGACGGCGCGCGCGACCTCGACGAGCAGGGCCTCCTTGGAGCCGAAGTGGTAGAGCAGCATCCGGTGGCTGGTGCCCAGCGCGGTCGCCAACTGCCGAAGGCTCATCCCGGCCGTGCCGTGTCTGGCCAGGTATTCCACGGTGCCGTCGAGCAGCCGTTGCCGCGGTTCGGGTCCTCTGGTCGCGGACATGTACCATACGGTACATGTACCGGACGGTACATGGCTGAGGAACCGGAGGACGACAATGCGGTTCGAGACCGCCGTCGACATCGCGGCGGATCCGCTGCGTATCTGGAAGGCGTGGACCGAGGTCGAGACCTGGCCCGAGTGGACCGCCTCGGTGTCCTGGGTGGAACGCCTCGACGACACCGAGTTCGGCGTGGGCAGCCGGGCCAGGCTCAAGCAGCCGGGCCTGCGGGCGCTGGTCTGGACCGTCTCGGAGTCGGAGCCCGGGCGTTCGTTCGTGTGGCGGACCAGGACCTCGGGCATCGACCTGATCGCCGGGCACTACCTGGAGGATGGACCGGACCTGCGGGTGCACGCGCGGCTGACGTTCGAACAGAGCGGCCTGTTGGCGGTGCCCGTCGGGATCTTCGTCTCCGGGACCATCCGCAAGTTCATGCAGATGGAGGCGGACGGCATCAAGAAGCGCTGCGAGCAGGACGCCTGACCCACGCTCGGGGGCGGCACGGTGGGCCCGCCGTACCGCCCCCGACGGTCAGCGCGCGGTCCGGTACAGCCGGAAGTAGTCGAACCGTGCCGTCGCGGGCGGGGTGTTCCCGCCCTGCGAGACCAGGCCGACGCGCACCGGGGTGCCGGCCGGGAAGGTCCACGCGCCGCCCCACGTCCAATGCATCCCGTCGGTACTGGAGCCGGCCCGGAACACCTGGTCACCGTCGGATCCGGTACTGCGCGCCAGGCGCAGCCAGGTGGTCCGCGCCTGGGTACCGACCAGCGAGGATCCCCACGCCTGACCGTCCGCGTAGCCGAGCGCCCGGCCGAACTCCACCTGCCGGGTCCCGCCGATCGCGACCTGGTCGAGGCGGGCGAAGTCACCGTCGCCGGCGTACGCGACCAGCCCCGCCTGCTCGAAGTTGCGCACGCTGTCGGTGCCGAGGTCCAGCGTCACCTTCGTCTCCGCGACGTAGTCCCCGGTCGGCGGCTCGCGCAGCAGTACCCCTGCGGTGTTCGTGCCGTCAGCCAGATCGTGCGCCTCGGTCGGCCAGCTCAGCACGCCCCGCGACACCCGGGCCGCGTCGTCGCGCCGCACCCAGCTCCAGCCCGGATCCAGCGCCCCGCCGTCGAAACCGTCGGACAGCAGGCGGGCGCCCGGCCGGGGCACCGCCGCCACGCGGGTGACCGGCCGGTACAGGCCGGCGACGACGACGTTGTCCAGTTCCGCGCCGCCGTCGGTGGCCAGCGACAGATGCCCACGTCCGGCGGCGGGTCCGGTCCGGACACTCGCCACCGGGTCCGGCAGGCCCGCCTCGGTGAGCTGCGCGCTCACCCCGCCGGTCCCGATCTCGACGGACACCTCGTGCCAGGAGCGGTAGTCGAGGTCGTCGGGCAGCGCCCGCGTCGCCCGCTGCCGACCGGTCGTCACACCGAGGGTGCCGCGCCGCCGGTCCAGACGCACCGTCACCGTGCCGTACCGCAGGTCGACGTGGGACCCGCCGCGGAACCGTACGTCGGCGCGGATCCGGCTGGACCGGGGCAGGTGGGTGTCGTTGGTCAGTACCGCGGCACCGTCCGCGCGCTGGCCGAGGTGCCCGTCGGTGATCCGCCAGTCGCCACCGTGCGGCCGCCAGGACCCGTCGAGCGGGCCGGTGAAGTCGTCGTCCACCGGTCCGGTGGTGACCGGTGCCGGCTGGGCGCCCGCGGACGCGCCGGAGCCGGCCCGGACCGTCGGCCAGCCGCCGATCCAGTCGAGCCGGTCGATCAGCATCGGCCGCCGGTTGACCCCGAACGGCTCCGCCAGGTACGGATCGTGCCGGTCGATGGCGTGGTACACCAGGAACTGCTGGCCGGAGTCGTCGGTGACCACCGCGTTGTGCCCGGTGCCGATCCAGCGGTTGCCCTGCGGCGAGACGACCGGGGTGCCGCCGACCCGGGACGCGTCCAGCCGGGTGCCGTCGCGGTCCACGAACGGGCCGAGCGGGCTGCGGGACCGGCCGGCGAACACGGCGTAACCCGTGGCCGGGCCGGCGCAGCAGTTCGCCGACGAGGCCATCAGATAGTTCCAGCCGTCGTGGCGCACCACGTACGAGCCCTCGTACCGGTCGTTGACGGTGACCCGGGTCGGGTCGCCGACCGCGTGCAGGCCGTCGGCGGACAACCTCGTCACGTGCACGCCGAGCGTGTAGCTGCCGAAGTACAGGTACTTCGCGCCGTCCGGGGTGCTCAGCTCGTCCGGGTCGATCACGGTCAGGTAGTTGCCGTCCGCGTCGGTCATCGGCGCGACCACCGGGCTGTCCTGCTGCGTCCACGGCCCGGTCGGTGTCGGCGCGGTCGCGGCGCCGATGGCGAAGTCCCCGCCGTCCGGCGAGGCCTTCGTGTCGGTGACGGTGTAGTACATGACGTACCGGCCGTCCAGGTACCTGACGTCCGGCGCCCAGTAGCCGGTCTCCGGGTCCGCGTACGACGGGGGCGCGTCGAACGCGTCCCCGACGTGCGTCCAGTGCACCAGGTCGGTGGACCGGGCCATCGGCACCTTCGCCGGCGACTCCCCGGCGTGCAGCGGATCCTCCGTGCCGTACGCGTACCAGGCGTTGTCCTGACCGCGCAGCAGGCTCGGGTCGGCGAACGTGTCGGCGAACGACGACGACACCGGATTGGTGTACGTGGCGCCGTCGGCGCCGTGGTGCGTGGCGTGCTCCGCCGTGGCGGGGATCGCGCCCGCGGCGGTGGCCAGGGTCGCCACCAGGGCGGCCAGTACCGTCCGACCGGCTGTCCTCACGTCAGGTCTCCTCTCGGTGTCCCCGGGGCGAGCGGGGCGTTGCTCATCCCTTGATGCCCGTCTCCGCGACGCCCTGTACGAGGTAGCGCTGGAGGAAGACGAACACGGCCAGCAGCGGCAGGATCGACACGATCGCCGCCACGAACAGCTCGTGGATGTTGATGGTCTGTGAGGTGATGAAGGTCGACAGCGCGACCTGCACGGTCCACGAGGACGGGTCCTGCCCGATCACCAGCGGCCACAGGAACGCGTTCCAGCTCTGGATGAACGTGATGACCGCGATCGCCGAGTAGAAGTGCAGCGAGTTCGGTACCACGATCCGCCAGAACGCGCCCCAGTAGCCCAGGCCGTCGACCCGGCCGGCCTCCTCCAGCTCGCGCGGGAAGTTCAGGAAGTACTGCCGGAACAGGAACGCCGTGAAACCGGTGAACATCCCCGGGATGATCAGCCCGCGCAGGTCCGAGACCCAGCCCAGCGACGAGACCACCACGAAGGTCGGTACGAAGGTGACCGCCGCCGGGATCATCAGCGTGACCAGGATGGCGTAGAAGACCTTGTCGGCGTGCCGGTACGGGATCCGGGCGAGCCCGTAGCCGGCCAGCGACGCCAGCAGCAGCTGTCCGACGGTCTGGGCCACCGCGACGATCGCGGAGTTCAGCAGCGCGTGCGCCATCGGTACGGCGGGGTCCCGGAACAGTTCGGCGATGTTCGACCAGTGCAGGGTGCGCGGGAAGAAGGTCCAGTCCGGAGAGGTGATGTCGGCCTCGCTGGACAGGCCGTTGCGCAGCATCAGGTAGAAGGGAACCAGGAACACGACCGCGGCGACGATCAGCACGGCGTACCGGCCGAAGGAGCCGGCGAGCGTGCCGGGGGCGCGTCGCCGTGCCGTCCTCGGCGTCGAGCGGGTGGCCGGGTCGTGTCGTTCGACTGTTGTCATCGTCCGTTCCCTCATTCCGCCGGCCGACCGAAGCCGAAGATCCTGCCCTGGGCCACCGTGACGAGGGCGATCAGCAGGGCGAGGATGACCGCGCCGGCGCTGCCGTGCCCGAAGTCCTGGCCCTGCCCCAGCGCGCTGTAGTACAGGTACACCAGGGGTGGGCGGGCCACGGTGATGTTGCCGACCAGGTTGTAGAACTCGTCGAAGGCCTGGTACGCGGCGATCAGGTTGAGCAGCAGCACGGCCACCGACGTGGCGCGCAGCTGGGGCAGCGTGATGTGGCGGAACGTCTGCCAGCCGGGTGCGGCGCCGTCCATGTACGCGGCCTCGTAGAGGACCTTCGGGATGCGTTGCAGTCCCGCGAGGAACAGGATCATGTAGAAGCCGACCTGCAGCCACAGCCGGGCCGAGACGATGACCGGCCAGTACCAGGGTGGGTCGAGCGAGGACAGCCAGGCGACGGGCTCCAGGTCGAACCAGCCCAGCAGCGTGTTGGCCAGGCCGAACCGTACGCCGCTGAACAGCGACAGCTTCCAGACCAGGGCGGCGACGACGTACGAGCACGCGGTGGGCAGGAAGAACACGGACCGGAAGAACGCCCGCGCGATCCGGGTCCGGTGCACCAGCAGCGCGAGCGCGAGGGAGGCGGTGAACGTCAGCGGCACGATCACGATGGCGAACACCGTGAAGGTCAGCAGGCTGTTGCGGAACGCCTCGTTGTTCAGCATGTCCAGGTAGTTGTCGAGGCCGACGAACGTGGTCGGTGTGACGGTGTTCTGCGCCCGGAAGAAGCTGAGCACCGCGCTCCAGGCGATCGGCAGGTAGACGAAGGCCACCAGGCCCACCGCGAACGGGCCGACGAACAGCCAGAACGTCAGCGTCCGGCGGCGTTGCGCGGCCCGCCGTCCGCGGGTCTCCGGGCGCGTTCCGGTGGCGCGGGGGCGGGTGGCCTGCGTGGTCGGTGCGGCGCTCATCGGAGCTGTCCCGGGCTCTCGGTGTGCACCGTGGCCTCACCCTCGCGCGTTTCTGGTCGGTCCATCTGGTCGTTCTCCTCAGCTGGGTCGCGGTGTGGCACCGGTCCCGACGCGATGCGCCGGGTGGTGCGACCGTGTCCGGTGTCCGTCGATGATGACGGCAGCTCGGCGCTGAGGTAAGACCCGGTCCTACGCCGTGGTGGCGGCGCCACGCCGGGTCGTTGTCGGGCGGGCCGCCGGGCGGCCCGACAGGGGTCGGCGGTGCCGGCTCACGGGTGAGCGTCCGGCGCCTCCGGGCGAAGTCTGCCTATCTTTACAACGTTGTATTAGCCTTGTAAAGAGCCACACGGAGTTCCCCGGCGTGACGGTCCGTCGCGGGGACCGGATATCCTGCTGCCGGTGTGGACCTTGGGGGTGCGGTGCGGCCGACTCTGAGAGACGTCGCGCGGGCCGCCGGGGTGTCGGTCAAGACGGTGTCCAACGTCGTCAACGGCTACGTGCATGTCAGCGCCGAGACCCGGAGCCGGGTGCAGCGGGCCATCGACGCGTTGCAGTACCGGCCCAACATGACCGCCCGCGGGCTGCGCAGCGGCCGGACCGGAGTGCTGGCCCTGACCGTGCCGGAACTCAACGTCCCCTACTTCGCCGAACTCGCCGGCCTGGTGGTCGCCGAGGCCGAGCAGCGCGGCTACACCGTGCTGATCGACCAGACCAACGGGATCCGGGAACGGGAACTCGTGGTACTCGGCGGCATCCGGGACCATCTCGTCGACGGAGTGCTGCTCAGCTCGCTGCGGCTCAGCGTTACCGACCTGCGGGAGCGCACCGACCGTACCCCCCTGGTCCTGCTGGGGGAGCGGACGTTGGACGCGCCCGCCGACCACGTCGGCATCGACAACGTGCAGGCCGCCCGGGACGCCACCCGGCACCTGATCGAGCGCGGCTGCCGCCGGATCGCGGCCATCGGCGCCCAGGAGGGCGACGCGGGTGCCACCGCCCAGCAGCGGCTGGAGGGCTACCGTACGGCGCTGCGGGATGCCGCGATGCCCGTCGACCCGGACCTGGTCGTCACGGCGACCGCGTTCCACCGGGCCGAGGGCGCCGCCGCGATGGCCACCCTGCTGGACCGCGCCGACCTGCCCGACGGCGTGTTCTGCTTCAACGACTCGCTGGCCCTCGGCGCCCTGCGCTGCCTGCACACCCGGGGCGTCCGGGTGCCCGGGCAGGTCGCCCTCATCGGGTTCGACGACTCGGAGGAGGGCCGGTACAGCTTCCCCAGCCTGTCCACGATCGCGCCGGACAAGCAGGCCATCGCCGAGATGTCGGTGGCCCTGCTGGTCGACCGGATCGCCGAGCCGGCCCGCGCCGAGCGGCGCCGGCTGACCGCCGGCTACCAGCTCATCGCCCGGGAGAGCACCGACCGCCGCGCAGCCGGTCGGCGCTCCCACCGGGCACCGGCTACTGGAACCTGCTGAAGTCGTTCTTCTTGTACAGCGCCGCCGCGTTCTGCGGGGTCACCGCGACGATGTCCAGCGTCTGCTTCTTCTCCACCTTCTTGTGGTGCAGCAGCGCGTTCACCGTCTCGGCCGCCTGCTGCGCGCAGGTCGGGTAGATGAACGTGCCGGCCAGTTGGCCCTGCTGTACGGCGCGGATGCCGCCGTCCGGGATCGCCAGGCCGTCGGTCCCGATGAACTTGATGCTCTTCTCCTTGCCGGCCGACGCCGCCGCCAGGTAGCCGCCCAGCGCCATCGGGTCGTTCTGCGCATACACCAGGTCGAGCTTCTTGCCCTGCGCAAGCCACTGGTTGGTGATCCGGGTGGCCTGGTCCTTCAGCCACTTGGCCTCGCGGTGCACGACGATCTTGATCTTCGGGTTCGACCGGATGCCGGCCCGGAAGCCGCGGTCGCGTTCGATCTGCGGGTCGTTGCTCAGGATCCCCTGCAGCTCACCCACGTTGCCGCCGTCGGGCAGCAGCTTGGCGGCCAGCTCACCGGCCTTGCGGCCGGCCACGTAGTTGTCCCCACCGATGAACGCCGAGTAGCAGTCGGTGTTGACCGACCGGTCCAGGATCACCACCGGGATGTGCGCCTCGCAGGCCTGCTTGACCGCCGCGGTCAGCGGGGCCGGCTCGTTCGGGGACACGATCAGCGCGTCCACCTTCTGCTGCACGAACTGCTGCACCTGGGACACCTGGGTGGCCGAACTCTGCTTCGCGTCGGCGATCGGCAGCAGCTTCACGTCGTGGTACTTCGCCATGAAGTGCCGCAACTGGATGTTGAGCTGCGCCCGGTACGGCTCGGCGTTGTTGGACTGCGAGTACCCGACGACGAACTGGTCGGAGCCGGCGCCGCCGTCCTTGGACGGGGCGGTCGAGGCGCAGCCGGCCAGCGCGCTGCCGATCACCGCCGCCGCGACGAGAAGTGGTACGGAACGGAACCTCATCATGATCTCCCGGTGGTCGTGGTGGAGGGTGCGGCGCCACGTCGGCCCACCCGTCGGACGAAGGCGACTGCGCTGGACAGCAGGTCGGGTCGCTGCAGTACCACGGCGACCACCACGATGCAGCCCTTGATGATCAGCTGGAGGTTGTCGGACACCGCGTTGAGTCCCAGGACGTTGTCCAGCAGGGTCAGGATCAGCGCCCCGACGAAGGTGCCGACGATGCTGCCGCGACCGCCGGCGAGGCTGGCGCCGCCGATCACCACGGCGGCGATCGCGTCCAGCTCGTACGAGGAGCCCGCCAGCGGATCGGCGGAGGCGCTGTACGCGGCGTCGATCGGGCCGGCGAAGCCGGCGAGCAGCCCGCACAGCGTGAACACGGCGATCTTCACCCGGTCGGTGTTGACGCCCGACAGGCGGGCCGCGGTCTCGTTGCCGCCGACCGCGTAGACGTGCCGACCGAACCGGCTCTGGCTCAGCACGAGCTGGAACACCACGCAGACCACCAGGAACGCCAGCACCGGGTAGTACACCCCGGCGCCGAGCGTGCCCGCGAACAGGTTGTGGCCCGGGGTGCCGAACAGCTGGAAGGTGTCGGCGTGTCCGGTGAGCCTGCCGTCCGACCCCGCCACCTGGGTGCCGACGCTGACGTTGTCGGACAGTTCCCGGTCGATGCCGCGGAAGATCGACAACGTCGCCAGGGTCATCACGAACGGCTGGATGCGCAGCCAGGTCGTGCCGATGCCGTTGGCGAGGCCCATCGCCGCGCCCGCCAGCATGCACACCGGCAGGATCAACGCCGGTGGCAGGTCCTGGTTGACCAGCAGCATCGCCGACACCATCGACGCCAGCCCCAGCATCGACCCGACCGACAGGTCGATGCCGGCGGTGAGGATCACCAGCGTCTCGCCGACCGCGAGGATGCCCCGCGAGGAGAACGCGCCGATCGCGTTGGTGACGTTCGACTGGCTGAGGAACACGTCGCCCTTGGTGACGATGCCGAACGCCAGCACCAGCACCAGGCCGATGTAGCCCTGCAACGATCCGAGCAGCGACACGGCACGGCGGAACCCGGCCAGCCGGGTCGGCGGCGCGGCCGGGGCGCTGCCCCCGGAACCGGGCGTGGTGCTCACGTGAGTCCCCCTGGTACGGCGGTGTCGGTCAGGCTGTCGTCCGTCGGTCGTGGGCCGGCCGGTGCCGTCGCGTCGGCCAGCACGGTCCGGCGGGCCATCGCGGCGGACAGGATCTTCTCCTGGGTCGCCTCGGCCCGGCTCAGCTGCGTGGTGACCCGACCCTCGCACAGCACCGCGATCCGGTCGCACATCGCCAGCAGCTCGGGCAACTCGGAGGAGACCATGAGGATCGCCGTGCCCCGCGCGGCCAGCTCGCGGCAGATCGCGTAGATCTCCGCCTTGGCGCCCACGTCGATGCCGCGGGTCGGCTCGTCCAACAGCAGCACCCGGGGCCGGGTCAGCAGGCACTTGGCCAGTACGACCTTCTGCTGGTTGCCGCCCGACAGGGTGCCCACGATGGTGTTCAGACCCGGGGCGCGGACCCGCAGCGCCGCGACCTGGTCGGCCACCGCGGCCCGTTCGGCCCGGGAGTCCACCCGACCGAACCGCAGGAACCGGCGCAGCGCGGCGAGGCTGGCGTTGAACCGCAGGGTCGCGCCCAGTACCAGGCTCTGCTGCTTGCGGTCCTCGGCGACCAGCGCGACCCCGCGCCGGATCGCGTGCCGCGGCGAGCGGGGTGTGTACGGCGCGCCGCCCAGCAGCATCCGGCCGGTCACCGGCCCCGACCCGTACGCGCCGAACACCGCCTCCAGCACCTCGGTGCGGCCGGCGCCCATCAGCCCGGCCAGGCCCACGATCTCACCGGCCCGTACCGACAGGTCCACGTCGTGCAGCGGGGTCCGGGCCGACCGGGTGTCGCCGGTCAGGCTCAGCGCCTCGACCCGCAGCCCCTCGGGCGCGGCCGGGTCGGGATCCGCGCCGCCGGGGAACAGCTCGCCCAGCGGCCGACCCACCATCATGCCGATCAGCTCGTCCCGGCTCGTGTCGGACATCCGGCGGGTGCCGACATACCCGCCGTCGCGCAGCACGGTCACCTCGTCGGCGATCTCCTCGAGTTCCTCCAGCCGGTGCGAGATGTAGATGATCGCCACGCCCCGTGCGGTGAGCGCGCGGATGACCGAGAACAGCCGCCGTACCTCGGCGTCGGCCAGCGCCGAGGTCGGCTCGTCCATCACCAGGATCCGGACGTCGGCCGACAACGCCTTGGCCATCTCGATCAACTGCTGCTCGGCGATCCGGCACCGCCGGACCGGTCGGCGCGGGTCGATCGACAGTCCCAGCCCGGCGAGCAGTTCGGTGGCCCGGGCCCGCATTCGGCGCCGGTCGAGCAGGCCGAGCCGGGTCCGCGGCTCGGCGCCGAGCAGCACGTTGTCGGCGACGGACAGGTCCGGTACCAGGTTGAGTTCCTGGTGGATCATGCCGATGCCCTGCTGCTGGGCGTCCCGCGGGCTGTGCAGCGTCACCGGCCGGCCGGCGATCTCCACCCGGCCGTCGTAGTCGCCGAACACACCCGACAGGATGTTGCACAGGGTCGATTTGCCCGCACCGTTCTCGCCGAGCAGCGCGTGCACCCGTCCGGCCCGCACCCGCAGCGACACCCCGCGCAGCGCCCGTACGCCGGGGAAGCTCTTGCCGATGTCCCGCATCACCAGCAGCGGTGGATCGGTGCCGGGCGCCCCGCTCATCCGAGCAGCCGCAGCGAGAGGTAGTCGAGGCCGGCGAAGTAGCCGACCGAGGCGGGATTGTGACCGGTGACGGTGAGCGTCAGGGTGTGCGGGCCGGCGGACAGCTGGTGCTCACCGTAGTCGATCGGGTCGGACACCACCACCGTGTCGGCGTGGTACGCGTCGTACGGCGAGCCCACCTGGTCGCCGTCCAGCGCCAGGGTGTCGGTGCCGTAGTCCTTGGCGCCGGTCTGTACCGCGGACAGCGCGTACCGGCCGGCGCTCGGGACGGTGAACCGTACCGTCACCGCCTTGCCGGCGTCGGTGGGCTGGAACCACAGCTGGGTCGAGCCGGACCAGTGCACGCCGCAGCAGTCGCTCTGTGCGGCCACCGGCGCGGACGCCGACTCGGGCGGCAGCAGCGTCTCGGCCTCCAGCCGGATGGTGTCGCCGGTGGTGCCGTCGCCCTCGGCGGAGAACCCGCCCGCGTGGTCGGCGGCGTCGACGGCGCGGACCCGGTAGTACCAGTGCTGCGACGCGCCCAACCCGGAGTGCGTGAACGCGGGCAGTTCGGTGCTGCCGACGAGGGTGTCGGGGCCGGGCGTGAAACCGGGGTCGGTCGAGGCGTACACCTGGTAGGCGGGCCGGTAGACGTCGTCGCGCACCGGCCGCCAGCGCACCGACATGCTGCCCTGTCCACCGGAGACCTCCAGCGGCCCGACCGCGTCGGGCGCGCCGCTGTCGGTGTAGGTCGGCACCTCGGACAGCGCCTGGTACGACGCCGCGTTCCAGGCCGGCGCGCCGTCGGTCGGGGTCAGCGTCACGGTGACCGCCTGCTTGTGCGCGGTGAGGGACGCGGGCAGCCGGTAGCTGTCGTCCAGCCAGCGGTGGCTGCCGTTGGCCAGCGGTTGCGACCACGTGCCGGGCGGTGTCCCGTCGACCGACACGGCGGCCGCCTGGTACGCCTTCTGCTGGTCACCGGTGCGGCGCAGGATCAGACCCTGGTTGGCCGGGTCGACGGCCAGCCGGAAGCTCACCGCCGCGGTGCTGGCGCGCAGGGTCGCGGTGACCGGTGCCGGTGCCCCGTCGTTGCCCTCGTAGGTCGAGGTGAGCTGCTGGACGTCGCCGGGGTCGGTGGACCGGTAGTCGTGGTCGCTCTCGCTGTCGGGGTCGCCGACGGTGAGGCTGTCGGTCCAGTGCAGCCCGTCCTCGGCCTGGCCGTACCAGAAGGCGGTGGACCCGTACGTGGCCGGCTCGTTGTCGCCGGGGCCGTGCTCGATGCCGAACCGGATCGAGGAGGAGAACCCGGGGCCCTCGGCGAGCAGCAGCCGGTACGCGGTGGTGCAGTCGTACCGGCAGTCGGCGGTGCCGGTCTCGTGCGCGGTGTTGCCGTTCATGGGATCGGAGTACGTCTCGCGGTTGAAGTACCAGCCGCTCTCGTAGAAGTCCTCGGTCCCGGTGCCGTGCATGTCGGGGCTGGCGGACCCGTCGACGTAGAGACGCTCGTCGCCCTCCAGGTAGTCGCGCTGGTTGCCGCTGGGGATGTCGCCGATCATCGTGTGGCTGACCCCGAGCAGCCGACCGCGGCCGGTGGTGTCGAGGAACTCGTGGTCGGCGCCCGGTACGGTGGCGGCCCGCTGCGCGGTGGCGCGGAAGTAGCCGTCCGGGCCGCCGTCGGCCAGCGCGTGCCGCCACTGGGCGGACCGGGCGGAGGTGACGGTCGCGTGGCCGCCGGTGATGTCGGTGTCCGATCCGTTCTCGACCTGGACGACGGCGTGCTGCCGGTAGGGCATCAGCCACCAGGAGTCGAACGTGCGGGCGCCGGGGTCGACCCCGAACATCAGCGCGCGCACCGGGTAGAGCCCCATCCCGGTACCGAAGAACTCACCGAGTGGCGCGTCCACGGTGCGTTGACCGTCCATCGTGACCCGCAGCCGGGCATCGGCGAGGATCCGGTCGGTGGCGCGTACTCCGTCCGGGTCGCCGCCGGGCGCGGTGAGCTGCGGCAGGGTCAGCCGTAGCGCGCTCAACGCCCCCGGGCCGGTCAGGTCCGCCACCGTGGCGGTGCCACCCGCGGGCACGTCCAGCGCGGCGTCGGTACTGGTGGCGCCGGTCTGCGGCGGCTTCGGGTCGGCGGTGCCCGCCGCCCGCAGGGTGCTCAGTACGTCCTCGGCGTGGTCGCTCGGGTCGAACGTCGTCACGCCGGTCGGGTCGGCGAACTGCCGGTAGCTGACGTGGTAGAAGAGCGGGTTGGCGTCGGTGGTGACGGTCATCGACTCCCGGAAGGGCATCGGCACCTTCACGTACACGCCGCCGGAGCTCTGGTCGGCGTTGGCGACCAGCGGGTAGCTGAACGGCGCGCCGAGCTTGCCGTCGACGACGTCCTGCGCCGGCGCGTCCAACACGGTCCGGCCGTCCAGGACGATCGTGATCGTGCCGGTCTTCGTCACGTCGCCGCCGTCGCGGGTGAACCAGATCGAGTCGATCTCGCCGGCGCCGGCCTGCTCGGCGATGACGCAGCGCTGCCCCGTGGTGCGCAGGCAGGAGTACGTGCCGCCGAAGCCGTCGTCGTTGCCGCCGGTGCGGTCGAAGCTGGAGAACTGCCGGGTCCGGGTCCCGGGGGCGAGTTCGGCGAGGCGCTCCGGGTGTCGGTAGGTGTCCCAGCCGACCGGGCCGTTGTCGCCGGGTGCCGCGTGCGCGGGTGCTGCGTACGCGGGTGGGGCCGCGGCCCCGGCGACGTTGAGCGAGACCGCGGACAGGGCGAGTGCGAGCGCGCCCAGCGCGGCACCGGCTCGTGTCGTGAGGCGTCGGGACCGGGCCATGTGGTCCTCCATCCGGGGCGCTGGCAGCGTTCCGGGCGGCCCCCGGGGCGCGGCGACCGGCAGAGATCACCGCGCGGCACCGGATTCCGCACGTGGTCAGCGAAATCGATTTCCGGGGCTAAGCTAGATCCTCGGGACAACAGTGTCAAGAGTGTGCAGGCAGGACAGACCGCCCGCATGGTGTGCGTGGTCAGTGGCGGTACGTGTGGGATCCGGCGGACATCCGCTCAGGATCAGGCCCCGCCGGCAGCACGCCGGACGATGTGTCGGAATGCGGGGAGAGCGCCCGGGTGACCGGCGGGCGTGGCCGGACACGGCCCGGGCCGGCGGTCGTGCCGCCGGCCCGGCGCGATGTTCACCAGGCCCAGGCCTCCGGGCCCGGCCCACCCTTGCCGACCGGCGGGAACAACTCGTCCAGCCGGGCCAGGGTCGCGTCGTCCAGGCGCAGCTCGACGGCCCGCAGCGCGTCGTCGACCTGCTCCATGGTGCGTGGGCCGACGATCGGCGCGGTCACGGCCGGGCGGGACAGCAGCCAGGCCAGCGCCACGTTGGACGGCTGCTCGCCGAGTTCGGCGGCGAGCTTCTCGAAGCCCTCGATCGCGTCGCGGTGCTTCTCCAGATCGTCGCGGGCCCGGCCCTCCGACGAGCGACCCGCGCTGCCGTCCCGCAGCTTGCGCAGCGCGCCGGAGAGCAGCCCGCCGTGCAGTGGGGACCACGGGATGATGCCGATGCCGTACTCCTGCGCGGCCGGCAGCACCTCGAGCTCCACGTGCCGGGTCAGCAGGTTGTAGATGCACTGCTCGGACGAGAGCCCGAGGAAGTTGCGCCGCGCCGCGGACTCGTTGGCCCGGGCCAGGTGCCAGCCGGCGAAGTTCGAGGAGCCGACGTAGCGCACCTTTCCCTGCGCCACCAGGTACTCCATCGCCTGCCAGATCTCGTCGAACGGCGTCGACCGGTCGACGTGGTGCATCTGGTAGAGGTCGATCCAGTCGGTCTGCAGGCGGCGCAGCGACTCGTCGCAGGCGGCGATGATGTGCCGCGCGGACAGGCCCCGTTGGTTGGGCCAGTCACCCATGTCCCCGTACACCTTCGTGGCGAGCACGACCTTGTCCCGCCGGCCGCCGCCCTGGGCGATCCAGCGGCCGATCACCTGCTCGGTGATCCCCTCGCCCTTCTGCCACCCGTAGACGTTGGCGGTGTCGAAGAAGTTGATGCCGTGCTCCAGCGCCCGATCCATGATCAGGTGGCTGTCGGATTCCGTGGTCTTGGGGCCGAAGTTCATGGTGCCCAGGCACAGTCGGGAGACCGACAGGCCCGTTCTGCCGAGGTGTGTGTACTCCATGCCGTCCACTCTGCCACCGTGCGGCGGCGGGCGGCCCGGACCGTCGCGCGAACGCGTGACCCGTCGGGCGGGCCCGCCGGGTTCGGCCCGTAGATCG
>JBAUUM010000664.1:0-6231 GCA_049582705.1 Actinocatenispora sp. | reverse complement strand
CGACCCGTACGCGGCGCTGGCCGCGCTGCTGCGCGGTACCGTGCCGCCCGGCGGAGTACCCGCGCCGCCGGGCGAGCTGGTCGTCGAGCCGTACCCGGCGGGACGGGGTGCGCCCGCGCCGGATCCGCGCCGCCGGCTCGCCGTACACGGCATGACCGTACACAGTGGACCGGCGGATCTCGCGGGCGCGCTGCTGACCGCGATGGGCTGTCAGGTGCGCTGGATCGTCGAGGAGCTGGCGACCGCCTGCCGGACCGCCCCCGGCTCGGTCACCGTGTACGGCGGTGCGCTGCGGCTGCCGGGCTGGCGGGAACGACGCGCGGCGATCAACCCGTGGCCCACGGTGCGGGCGCCGCACCCGGAGACGGTCTCGCTGGGCGCGGCGTGCCTCGCCGCCTCGGCCGGCGGCAGCGACCTCACGCCGCCGCCGCCCATCCCGGTACGGGTCGGCGCGGACCAGCTCGCCGCGTACGACGGGTACTACCGGGAACGCTTCCGTGCCACGGTCGGCTAGACGGGCCGATCAGCGCACCGCGTCCACCGGCTCTTCGTGTGCCGCGGCCACCACGTCCGGCTTCTGGTCGAACTGGGTGCGGTACAGCTGCTCGTAGCGCCCGCCCGCGGCGAGCAGTTCCGTGTGTGTGCCCCGCTCGATCACCTCGCCGGCCTCGACGACGAGGATGAGGTCCGCCGCGCGGACCGTGGAGAGCCGGTGCGCGATGACCACGGCGGTGCGCCCGGCCAGCGCCTCGGCGAGCGCGGCCTGCACCGCCGCCTCCGAGGTGGAGTCCAGGTGCGCCGTCGCCTCGTCCAGGATCACCACCCGGGGCCGGGCCAGCAGCAGCCGCGCGATGGTCAGCCGCTGGCGTTCGCCGCCGGACAGTCGGTAGCCGCGCTCGCCGACCACGGTGTCCAGCCCGTCGGGCAACGACGCGATGAGCGCGTCGAGCCGGGACCGGCCCAGCACCTCCCACAGCTCCTTTTCGCTCGCGCCGGGCCGGGCGAGCAGCAGGTTCTGCCGGATCGACTCGTGGAACAGGTGACCGTCCTGGGTGACCATCCCGATGGCGTCCCGGATCGAGTCGGCGGTCAGCTCACGGATGTCCACACCGGACAGTCGTACCGCGCCGGCCTCCACGTCGTAGAGCCGGGGCAGCAGTTGGGCGATGGTGGACTTGCCGGCACCGGACGAACCGACCAGCGCGACCATCTGGCCGGGCTCGGCCCGGAACGAGACACCGTGCAGAACCTCCTCGCCGCCGCGGGTGTCGAGGGTGGCGACCTCCTCCAACGAGGCGAGCGACACCTTGTCCGCGGACGGGTAGCCGAACCGCACGTCGTCGAACTCCACCGACACGGGGCCGTCGGGCACCGCGCGGGCGTCGGGCCGCTCCGCGATCAGCGGCGTGAGGTCCAGCACCTCGAACACCCGCTCGAAGCTCACCAGCGCGCTCATCACCTCGACCCGCGCCCCGGCCAGCGCGGTCAGCGGCGCGTACAGCCGGGTCAGCAGCAGTGCCATCGACACGACGGCACCGGCCTCCAGCTCGCCACGCAGGGCGTAGAACCCGCCGAGCCCGTACACCACGGCGAGGGCCAGGGCGGACACGAAGGTCAGCGCGGTGACGAACACGGTCTGCACCATCGCGCTGCGGACGCCGATGTCACGGACCCGGCCGGCCCGGGCGGCGAACTCGGCGGACTCGTCGGCCGGCCGCCCGAACAGCTTCACCAGCGTCGCACCCGGCGCGGAGAACCGCTCGGTCATCTGGGTGCTCATCGCCGCGTTGAGGTTGGCCGCCTCCCGGCGCAGCCGTGCCATCCGGGCACCCATCCGCCGGGCCGGCAGCACGAAGATCGGCAGCATGACGAGCGTCAACAGGGTGATCTGCCAGGACACGCCGATCATCACGGCCAGCGTCAGCACCAGGGTCACCAGGTTGCTGACCACGCCGGACAGGGTGTCGCTGAACGCCCGCTGCGCGCCGATGACGTCGTTGTTGAGCCGGCTCACCAGCGCACCGGTCCGGGTGCGGGTGAAGAACGCGATGGGCATCCGCTGCACGTGGTCGAACACCGAGGTGCGCAGGTCGAGGATCAGACCCTCGCCGATGCGGGCGGACAGCCAGCGGGTCAGCAGGCCCAGGCCGGCCTCGGCGACCGCGATGACGGCGATGAGGCCGGCCAGCTCCAGCACGAGGCGCAGCGCGGAGCGGTGCACGATCGCGTCCACGACCCGGCCGGCGAGTACCGGGGTGGCCACGGCCAGCAGGGCGGTGCCGACGCTCAGCAGCAGGAACCAGCCGACCCGCCGCCGGTGCGGGCGGGCGAACCGGCCGATTCGGCGCAGGGTGGCCCGGCTGAACGGACGGCGGTCCTGCTGCGCGCTCGCCGTCTTGTGCAGCGCTGTCCACGCTGCGGCCTGCATGTCCACGTGCGTACCTTCTTCGGTCTCGGGTCGGTCAGCGGACCGGACGCCGCTCGGCGCCGGCCGGAGCCGGGGCACCCGTCCGCGCCGGTCAGGTGCCCGGAACCGGCCGACCCCCCATGGTGGCAGCACCGTACGACAGGGCTGTCCGAGAGGTCGGACAGTACGCCCGGAAGCGGTCCGGCTCTCGCTGAAGGCTAGAACCTCAACTAATGTTCAGGTCAAGGGCGGCCGGTACGGCAGGAGGAGATCAGCATGGACCAACCGCGATGGGACCAGAAGGAACTGACCGTCGGGGAGCTGTCCGCGCGCAGCGGCGTGGCCGTCTCCGCGCTGCACTTCTACGAGCGACAGCGGCTCATCACCAGCCGCCGGACCAGCGGGAACCAGCGTCGGTACCGGCGGGACGCGCTGCGCCGGGTGGCCTTCGTCCGCATCGCCCAGCGGGTCGGCATCCCGCTGTCCGACGTCGCCGACGTGCTCGCGCTGCTTCCCGACGGCCGCACGCCCACCCGCGACGACTGGCAGCGCATCTCCCAGCGCTGGCAGGCCGAACTCGACGAGCGCATCCGCCAGCTGCATCAGCTGCGGGACGACTTCACCGACTGCATCGGCTGCGGCTGCCTGTCGATCGACCGCTGCCAGCTCGCCAACCCCCGCGACGAACTCGGCCGGCAGGGCGCCGGACCGCGGCGCCTCGCGGGGCAGTGAGCGACGGCGGTCAGGAGGCGGCGCGTTCGTCGGTGTTCGCGGTGGACCGCGAGCTGCCGGTCCGCGGCCGGTCCCGGCGCCGGATGGCGCGTGCCTTCAGCCCCGGCACCGGCGGGTCACCGTTGAGGAAGGCGCGCATCTGCGCCAGCGAACAGCTGATCAGCCGGGACACGTGCATCTGGGACAGGCCCAGGTACTCGCCGATCTCCGTCTGGGTCTGGCCGTGGAAGAACCGCAGCGCGATCGCGGTGCGCCCACGGTCGGACAGGATGGCCAGCGCGGAGGGCAGGGACACCCGGTCCGCCGCCCATTCCAGCGCGGGGTCGGGACCACCGAGCAGATCACCCAGTTCGGCGGTGCCCTGGCTCTGGGTGTCCTGGCTGGCCAGGGTGTTGAGCGAGATCGCCCGGTAGCCGTCCGCGGCGCTCATCGCCTCCAGGACCTCGTCGACCTGGGCCCCGAGCACGTCGGCCAGTTCGCCCAGGGTCGGCGCCCGGCCGAGGCGCTGCGCGAGGCGGCCGGCCGCCGACTCGATCGAGCGGCTCAGCTCCTGCAGCCGGCGCGGTGGCTGGATCATCCATCCCTTGTCCCGGAAGTAGCGTTTCAGCTCACCACGGATAGTGGGGATGGCGAACGCGTAGAAGCTTGTCCCCAGGGCCGGTTCGTACCGGTCGACCGCCGCGATCAGCCCGATCGTGGCGACCTGTACCAGATCCTCCGTGGGCTCCCCGCGCCGCGCGTACCGCCGGGCCTGTCGCGCCGCGAGCGGAAGGAACGCCTCGATCACCCGGCCGCGCAAGGCATCCCGGTCCGGATGGTCGGCCGGCACCTGGACGAGTTCCTGCAGCAGCCGCTGCGGACGCTCGTCGTCCCGGTGTTCGGTGGCAGCAGGCGACGCGCGGCGCGCCGGGGCGGCTGCCTCCGCCCGCACTGCTGCGGTCATCGTGGCTCCGTAATGGTCGTCGACGCCCACCGCATCGTTGCCGGAACCCGGACACCGCCGCACCGGCCCGTGACCGTGTACCGGCCGCTACCGCCGACCGGAACGCAACGTGGTGCCCGTGGTCCTACCCACGCCGATGCTATGAGCCGCCGGCGTTCCCCCGCAGGTCGATGCAGATCTTCACCACCGAAAGCCGATCAGAGGTCGGGCAGAACGGGCAGGATGACCCGGGACGGGTGGGACGGGTCGTGGCGGATGGCGAAGCGGGCCGGTCTGGTCCGCACCGCAGTGGCCACTTCCGCCCCGGTGCCGTGATTGCGAGGGAAACGCGGGAATGCGCCGCCACTGACCTGGATCCGCAGCCGGTGCCCACGGTGGAAGCGGTATCCGGTGGGCCACATGGACACGGTGGCCGTGACGGAGCCGTCCGGGTCCGGTTCCGGTACACCGGGCCGCATCCGCAGGATCCCGTCACAGACGTTGCGGGACACGCCGGCACGGTCCACATCGCACAGTCGGACGAAGACGTCGGCATGGGCCGGGTCGGCACGCAGGTGGATCACCGCGGACACCTCGCCCACCAGATCCAGATCGTCGCGCAGCGGCTGACCGGTGTACACCAGCACGTCCGGGCGCCCCTCCAGCGCCCAGTTGATGCGCTGCTTGTTCGCGCCGGTGATGAGCGGCCCACCCACCGCGGGCGTCGGGTCCTCCGGCCGGTAGGTGAACCGGTCCGGTTCACTGTCGGTCGGGGTACGCCAGTCCAGCGCACCGTCCGGTTGCAGGTAGATCGGGGTGGGTCGGCAGGACCGTGGCGGCCAGTGTCGGAATCGCAGCCACCGACCGGAACGTTGCAGGAAGACCCGCACCGGGTGGCGGACCGGCCGGTCGTTCCCGTCGAGCAGGTACCGGCTGAGCCACTCGACCTGGTCGACCACGGCGGCGCGGGCGGCGAGGGCGTCGCCGTGCCCCCACGGCCCGATGCTGATCCGTACCGGACGTCCCGCGTCGACCAGGCTGCGGAAGTCGTCGAGCTGCTGCGGCAGGAACGGGTCGTACCAGGCGCTGACCATGCTGACCGGTGCGGTCACCGCCGACACCGCCGGGCTGTGGTTGGTGTGTGCCCAGTAGTCGTCGTCGGACTTCTCGTGGTTGATCAGGTCGTCCCAGGCCTGCACGGGCTGACCGACGGCGTGCACCACGGCGTCCCGCAACGGGATCCGGCGCATCGCCCGCAGTTCCTGCCTGGTACGCAACGGGTTGGGCAACATCCCGACGAGCAGCGAGCGCTCCTGTCGGCCCAGCAGCGCGCTCCAGGACAGGGCGGTGTGCAGCGGGAACGAGCCGCCGGTCAGGTGACCCAGGTCGAACCGGGAGCCGGCCAGTGCCACGCCCAGGACGGTCAGCGGCGGCTCCAGGTACGGCGCCAGTGCCCACTGCGCGTACCCGAGGTAGCTGACGCCGGCCATCGCGATCCTGCCGTCGCACCACGGCTGGGCCCGCAGCCAGGCGGCGGTGTCCAGCCCGTCGGAGGTCTCGTTCCGGAACGGATGGAACTGCCCACCGGACCCGAACGTGCCCCGCACGCTCTGGATCACGACCTGGAAACCCCGTCGTACGAACGGACCGACGAACAGGGACGTGTACGGCGGGACCCGCCCGTACGGGCTGCGGATCAGGATCACGGGCATCGGGCCGGTACCGGCCGCCGGCCGGTGCCGGTCGGCGAGCAGCACCACGCCATCGGACATCGGTACGGCCAGGTCGCGGGCGAGCCACACCTCGCGGGTGCGCGCCGGCGGCAGCCCGAGCCAGCGGTCGATGAGCCGGCCCGCCACCCCGAGCCGCAGTCGCCGCTGCGTGATGGCAGGCCGTTGGTCCCGGTCGGTGCCGTCCGCCGCCGGGGCGACCCCGGTGGGCGGGCGGACCGCGTCCGGGCCGGCACCGTCACCTTTCGTCACATCCATCGCAAGACCCCCGGGATGAGATACCCGGTGCCTGCCGGCTAAACCTCGAACCTGGGCCGGTATCCACCATGCCGCGGGTGGGGCGCACCGAACGTCGTACGGACGGGCGTCCGACCGGTTCCGGGGCCGGCCGAGGGAGGTGGCCCGGCCGCGCCGTCTCGGCGGCGTGACCGGGCCACGGG
>JBAUUM010000663.1:0-6847 GCA_049582705.1 Actinocatenispora sp. | reverse complement strand
GGCCGACCCTGCGGGAGCGGCTGACCGCGTTGCGCCCCCGGCGTCGCGGCCCGAGCCGAAAACAGACCCTGACCCGGCTGTACGCGGCCCTCGGCCCGGCCGTACCGGCGTAGCCCGCCGCCGTTCAGCCGAGGTCGGACGCGACGTCCGCCGGCGCCGGGTGGAAGTCGAGGCCGTACAGGCCGCCCTTGGTGGCGACGAACAGGGCCGCGCCGTCGGCGGACCATGCGACGGACGACGGCCGGGTGCCGAGCCGCAGGACGGCCAACTGTCGTCCGGTGTCCCGGCTCCAGACCCGTACGGTGCAGTCGTCGCCGGTGGTGGCGAGCCATGCGCCGTCGGGTGCGGTGGCGACCGAGGTCACCGGGCGCAGGTGCCCGGTGAGGGTGCGCAGGTGTTCGCCGGTGCGCGGGTCCCAGATCCGTACGGTGTCGTCCGCGCTGCAACTGGCCAGCCAGCTGCCGTCGGGCGCGGCGGCGAGGCCGTTGACCATCACGCTGTGACCGGTGAGGGTGTGCCGCAGCTCCCCGGTGTGCGGGTCCCAGACCCAGACAGTGCCTGCCCCGGCGCCGGCGAGCCATGAGCCGTCCGGCGCGGCGGCGACCGCGCGCACTGGCTGCTCGCAGCCCATGGTGCGCAGACACCGACCCGTGGCGGGATCCCAGATCCGTACGGTCCTGCGCAGGTCGCCGGTGGCGAGCCAACTGCCGTCCGTCGGGCTCGCGATTCCGTTGACCGGGTTGTCGTCGCCGGCGAGAGTGCGTACCGGCTCGCCGGTGTGCGGATCCCAGATCCGTACGGTGCCGTCCTGCCCGCCGCTGGCGAGCCACGAGCTGTCCGGCGCGGCGGCGAGCGACAGTACCCAGCTCACGTGACCGGTCAGCGTACGTCGGTGCTGCCCCGTCACGGGATCCAGGATCCGTACCGTGCCGTCATCGCCGCTGGTTGCGAGCCAGGTGCCGGCGGGCGCCGCCGCGACCCCCGCCACCCGGCCGGTGTGCCTCGCGCCCGGGTGCTCCCGCGGCGCGGCGTCCCAGATCCGTACGGTGCCGTCTCCGCAGCCGCTGGCCAGCCAGGTTCCGTCGGGTGCGACGGCGATCGCCTGTACCGGGTCCTCGTGGCCGGTGAGGGTGCGCAGATGTCGTCCCGTGAGCGGATCCCAGATCCGTATGGCGTTGTCGGTACCGCCGGTGGCGAGCCAGGTGCCGTCGGGTGCGGCGGCGACCGACCCCGTCCCGCCCTTGTGGCCGGTGAGGGTGTGCAGGTGCTCTCCGGTGTGCGGGTTCCAGATCCGTACCGTGCGGTCGCTGCTGCCGGTGGCGATCCAGCTGCCGTCGGGTGCGGCGGCGATCGCGAACACCACGCCGTCGTGGCCGGTGAGGGTGCGCAGGTGTGCGCCGGTGTGCGGGTTCCAGATCCACACGGTGTCTTCGTAGTCTTCCCCGGGGGTGGCGAGCCAGCTGCCGTCGGGTGCGGCGGCGACCGCCCACACGGGGTCGAGGCCGCCGGTGAGAGTACGCAGGTGTTGTCCGGTGCGAGGGTCCCAGATGCGGATCGTGCGGTCCCCGCTGCCGGTGGCGATCCAGCTCCCGTCCGGTGCGGCGGCGATGGCGTACACCCCGTGCTCGTGGCCGGTGAGAGTACGCAGGTGGTCTCCGGTGTGCGGGTCCCAGATCCGTACGGTCCGGTAGTCGTAGCCCGCGGCGAGCCAGCTGCCGTCGGGCGCCACCGCGATGGCCTCGACGGGGCCGTCGTGGCCGGTGAGTACGCGGCGCAGGGCGGGGTGCGGCAGGTCGGGCGGTGCCCAGCGGTTCGTCAGCCGTGGCCCGGTGTGCCCGTCCCGGTCGGAGTTGGACAGCGTGTCCAGGCTGGCCCGCAGGCCGTCCGGATCCGGTCGATCCCGCACCACACACCCCGATCCGTACAGCGGCCCCAGAGGCGCCCAGGGTAGATCCGGGTCGCCATGGACCCGCGCGTTCCGGCGGTGACCGTGCTCGTGCGGCCGGGTCGGTACGGCGGGCCGGCCGATCCGGGCCTTTCCGTCCCGGACAGATGGCATCGTGGTGGAGGTGAGTGCCACAGCCGGCACCGTGCGCCTGGCGAGCGCGACGGGTCGCGGCGTCCTGATCGCCACCGTGCTCGCGACGGGCATCGCATTCCTCGACTCGACGGTCGTCAACGTGGCGCTGCCCACGATCGGCCGGGAACTCGACGCCAACCTCGCCGGTCTACAGTGGACGATCACCGGGTACACGCTGACCCTCGCCGCGCTGATCCTGCTCGGCGGCTCGCTCGGCGACCGGTACGGGCGGCGCCGGATCCTGGTGATCGGCACCGTGTGGTTCGCCGTCGCGTCCGCGCTGTGCGGCATCGCCCTGAACATCGAGTTCCTCATCGCCGCGCGACTGCTGCAGGGCGTCGGCGGCGCGCTGCTCACGCCCGGCTCGCTGGCCCTCATCCAGGCCACGTACCACCCGGACGACCGGGCCAAGGCGATCGGGGCCTGGTCCGGACTCGGCGGCGTGGCCACCGCCATCGGACCGTTCCTCGGCGGCTGGCTGGTCGACGCCGTCAGCTGGCGCCTCGTCTTCCTCATCAACCTGCCGCTCGCCGCGCTCGTCATCGTGTTCGCGTTCCGGTTCGTACCGGAGAGCCGGGACGACCGGGTCCAGCACTTCGACCTGACCGGCGCCGTCCTCGGCGCGCTCGGGCTGGCCGGCCTGACGTACGCGCTGGTCGAGGCCCCCGACGCGGGCGCCTCGCCGCTGGTGGTCGGTGCCGCCGTCGGCGGCGTGATCGGGCTGACCGCGTTCATCGTGGTGGAGCGGCGCCGCCGCGACCCGATGCTGCCGCCCGACCTGTTCCGGTCGGTGACGTTCAGCGCGGTCAACGTCGTGACGTTCATGATCTACGCGGCGCTCGGCGGGATCCTGTTCTTCGTCGTACTGCAGCTCCAGACCGTCTCCGGCTACTCCGCGCTGGCCGCCGGCATCTCGCTGCTGCCGTTCACCGCGATGATGCTGCTGCTGTCCGCCCAGTCCGGCAGCCTCGCGCAGCGGTTCGGCCCCCGCACGCAACTCATCTGTGGCCCCGTCATCGCCGGGCTCGGCACCCTGCTGATGCTCCGCATCGGACCGCACGCCAGCTACCTGGTCGACGTGCTGCCCGCGGTACTGGTCCTCGCCCTCGGCATCACCGCCGTCGTCGCGCCGCTCACCTCGACGGTGCTCGCCGCCGCCGAGGTACGGCACGCCGGCGTCGCCAGCGGCGTCAACAACGCGGTCGCCCGCGCCGCCGGACTCATCGCCGTGGCCGCGTTGCCGCTGGTCGCGGGCCTGTCCGGCGCGGCGTACCGGCAGCCGGCGCAGTTCGGGCACGGCTTCCGGATCGCGATGGTCTGCTGCGCCGGCCTGTTCTTCCTCGGCGGCCTGCTGGCCGCGATCCTGGTACGCCACCCGGAGCCGTTCGCGCCGAAGTCCGTACCGTCCCGCCGGATCACCTGCGACGTGTGCGGCCCGCCGATCGAGGCCGGTCGCCCCGCCGAGGCCGGCACCGCCCCACGCGGCTGACCCCCGCCGTACCGCCCGCGCTGCTGCGTCGCCCGTGCCCCGGTGCCGCCTGCCTTCTGTGCAGTGACACGCCGACTGACGCGGCGTGTCGCTGCACAGTTCAGGGACCCGCTCCGTTCTTGCAGTGACACGCCGACTGGCTCGGCGTGTCGCTGCACAGAAGGACGAGCACGGGGCATGGCGCCCCCACGCCGGTGCGGCACGTAGCCTCAGCCGTCAAAGCCCCAGCTTGCCCAACCCCGAGGAGTACACGGCATGATGCTCGCCGCGGAACGGGCCGCGATCGTCGACTGCTGTCGCCGGCTGCGCGCCGACCGGCTCGTCGTCGGTACGGCCGGCAACGTCAGCCTGCGGGTCGACGACCTGGTCGTCGTCACGCCCACCGGCGTCGACTACGCGACGCTGCGGCCGGAGGACGTCGGCGTACACCGGCTGGACGGCACCCCGGTGGAGGCGCCGCTCGCCCCGACCAGCGAGACGCCGATGCACCTGGCCTGCTACGCCGCCCGGCGTACCGGCGCCGTGGTGCACACCCACTCGACGGCCGCGACCGCGCTGTCCTGCCTGGTGGAGACCGTTCCGCCGGTGCACTACTACCTGGGCCTGTTCGGCGGGCGCGTCGACGTCGCGCCGTACGCCATGTACGGCAGCCCCGAACTGGCCGAGAACATGGTCACCGCCCTCGGCGACCGGTCCGCGTGCCTGCTCGGCAACCACGGCGCCGTCACCATCGGCGACACCCTGGACGCCGCGTACGACCGGGCGCTGTACCTGGAGTACGTGTGCGACGTGGCGCTGCGGGTGCTCGGCGCCGGCCAGCCGCCCCGGCTGCTCGACGACACGGAGATGGCCGCCGCCACCCGGCGGCTCGCCGGGTACGGCCAGTCCGGCGGTGCGCAGCGGTGATGAACACGCTGCTGATCGCGGTCGTCACGCCGCTCACGCTGGTGCTCCTGGTGGTCGGCTTCGGCGTACTGTCCCGCCGGCTGCTCGGCGTACGGATGGGCTGGTTCCGGGTGATCCTCGCGGGGCTGCTGACGTCCGGGCTGATCGGCCCGATCTCGAAGGCCGTCCAGCCCGAACCGCAGGCCGGCTCCGTCACGCCGCTCTGGTTCATCCTGCTCGCCCTGGCCTGCGGGCTGCTGATCGTGATGGTCCTGCTCGTGGTCGCCGAGGCGGTGGTCCCGACCGGGTCGCTGCTGCCGCCGACCCAGTGGCTCGGCAGCCTGCGCCGGCGGTGGGGCCGGACCCGGCGGTACTCGCGGATCATGACGATCGCCATCCGGCACGGCCTCGGACCGTACCTGTCCGGGCGGCGCCGGTCTGGGCTGGCCGACCCGCACGACCGGGTGCGCCTCGCCCGCGCCCTGGCCCGCGCGCTGGAGGACAGCGGTGTCACCTTCGTGAAGCTCGGGCAGGTCCTGTCCACCCGCCGTGACCTGCTGCCCGTCGAGTTCGTCACCGAACTGAGTCGGCTCCAGGACCAGGTGGCCCCGGTCGGGTGGGACCGGATCGGCACCGTACTGACCGACGAGCTGGGCCGGTCACCGGACGAGGTGTTCGCGTCGCTGGAGCGTGAGCCGCTGGCCGCGGCGTCCATCGCGCAGGTGTACGCGGCGACCCTCAGGTCCGGCGAGCGCGTCGTCGTGAAGGTGCAGCGACCGGACATCGAGCAGGCCGTCCTGCTCGACCTGGACATCGTGGCCCGGCTCGCCGCCACGCTGCAGGCCAACACCCGGTGGGGACGCTCGCTCGACGTGGTCGGCCTGGCGCACGGGTTCGCCGACGCGGTGCGCGAGGAACTCGACTTCCGGGTCGAGGCCACCAACATGGCCGCGGTGGCGGCCGCGGCCACCGCGCGCGCCGACACCTCGGTACGGCTCCCGCTGCCGCACACCGCGCTGTGCGGTCGCCGGGTGCTGGTGATGCAGCGGCTGGACGGTGTCCTGCTCGACGCCGGGGAGGACGGTCCGACACCGGAGAGCCGGCAGACGCTGGCCCGTACCCTGCTGCACGGCATGCTCCGGCAGGTCATGCTGGACGGCGTCTTCCACGCGGACCCGCACCCCGGCAACGTGCTCGTACTCGCCGACGGCGGACTCGGCATGCTCGACTTCGGCTCCGTGGGCCGGCTCGACGCGGGGATCCGGTCGGCGCTGCAGCGCCTGCTGCTGGCCCTGGACGGCGGGCAGCCGCTGGCCGTCACGGACGCGCTGCTGGAGATCGTGACCCGGCCCGACGAGATCGACGAGCTGCGCCTGGAACGTGACCTCGGCCAGTTCCTCGCCCGGCACCTCGGCCCGGGGGCGACGCCCGGCGTACGGATGTTCACCGACCTGTTCACGATCGTGACCCGGCACGGGCTGGCCATCCCGCCGGAGGTGGCCGCGGTGTTCCGCGCGCTGGCGACGCTGGAGGGCACCCTGACCAGCCTCGCCCCCGGCTTCGACCTCGTCGCGGAGGCACGCGAGTTCGGCCGCAGCTACCTGACCGAGCAGCTCAGTACGGTGTCCGTGCGGGACCTGGCCGTGGGCGAGCTGGCCGCGCTGCTGCCGATGCTGCGCCGGCTCCCCCGACGTGTCGACCGGATCGCCGACGCGTTGGAACGGGGCCGGCTGGGCGTCAACGTGCGGCTGCTCAGTACCGACCGGGAGCGGCGGCAGGTCACCGACCTGCTGCACCAGGCGCTGCTCGCGTTCTTCGCGCCGGCCGTCGCCGTCGTCGCGGTGCTGCTGCTGGGCACCGAGGGCGGACCCGCGGTGACCGGGACGGTCAGCCTCTACCAGTTGTTCGGCTACTCGCTGCTGGTGGTCAGCGCGGTCCTGGCGCTCCGCGTACTGATGACGATCTTCCGCCGGGACCGGATGAGCGACGCCTGACCGCCGCCCGGGCGTCTTTCGTGCCCGGCGCGGGCGGTCAGCCGGCTGCCTGGTCGCCCTCGCCGCCGCGCGCCAGTACGCCCACCACCAGCGTGTGCACCGCCTCGGCGTCGGCTGGGTCGCGCAGTGTGCAGCGCCCGCCGGTGACCGTGTACCACTCGTCCGCGTCCTTGTACTGGACCCGCACGACCAGCTTCCCGTCCTTGCCGGCCTCGGTCCGCAGCGTCACCTCGCCGGTGATCACCCCGACCTCGTCGGTGAACACGCCGCCCTGACTGGTGGTGAGGTCGTCCGAGTACGAGTGCTTCTGCGCCATGGCCCGATCCTGCCCACAGCCGGCGCCCCGCGCCACTTCTGGCCGCCGCGGCCACCTGCCGCGCTCCGCCCGCCGCGCTCACG
>JBAUUM010000662.1:0-2417 GCA_049582705.1 Actinocatenispora sp. | reverse complement strand
GGACGCGGTCGCCCGGCGCCGGGAACGGGTCGCCGAGCTGCGCGCGCACCGCGCCGACCTTCGGCAACAACTCGAATCGATCGAGGCGCACAACAGCGCGGTACGCGCCGCGGCCGCCAGGGCCGGGCAGCGTCGGGCCACCGCGCTGTCCGTCGCACACCGGCAGGCCGCCGCCGCCACCGCCGACGCGCGGCACACCGGCGGGGACGAGGACGCGATGACCGCCGTGCGTACCGCCCTCGACCAGCTGGGCAAGCCTTACGTGTGGGCCGCCGCCGACCCGGACGTCGGCTTCGACTGCTCGGGCCTCGTGCTGTACGCCTACCGGCAGATCGGCGTCCAACTGCCGCACTCCGCCGAGTACCAGTACCTGGAGGGACGGCACGTGGCGTCGGACGACCTGCGCCCGGGCGACCTGCTGTTCTACTCCTCCGACGGCACCGTCTCCGGCATCCACCACGTGACCATGTACATCGGGCACGGGCAGATCGTGCAGGCCGCGGACTTCGGCATCCCGATCCAGGTGGTGCCGGCGTACTTCAACTTCGGCTACTTCGGCGCGACCCGGCTCGCCTGAGGCCCGTCCGCGTACCGGGCCGGTCGCCGCCGTCCGGCGGGGCGCGTACGAGGGCCGCCGCCGGTGACCGCGGCGGGCAGGCGGGCAGGCGGGCAGGTACGACGGTGCGGTACGGGTTTCAGCTGCCCGGCTCGGTGACGAAGTCGATCAGCCGTTCGACCGCGCCCAGCAGCGGCGTCTCCACGTCGCGGAAGTCGTGCACCGAGGACAGGATCCGGCGCCACATCGTGGCGGGATCGCCGCCTCCGAGGGCAGCGCAGACACCCTCCTTCCACGGCTCACCCGGCGGCACCCGTGGCCACGCCGTGATGCCGACCGCGGCGGGCTTCACCGCCTGCCAGATGTCGACGTACGGGTGACCGGTGACGAGCACGTGCGGCGAGCTCACCTGCTCGACGATGCGGCTCTCCTTGCTGCCCGGCACCAGATGGTCGACCAGCACGCCCAGCCTCGAACCGGGACCCGGGCCGAACGTGCGCACCGCGGCGACCAGGTCGTCGATGCCGGACAACGGCTCCACCACCACGCCCTCGACCCGCAGGTCGTCGCCCCAGACCCGCTCCACGAGGGCGGCGTCGTGGATGCCCTCCACCCAGATCCGGCTGGCCCGGGCGACCCGGGCGGGCGTGGCCGCCACCGCGACCGATCCCGACGCGGTACGCCGGGGCACCGCGGGCTTCGGCGCCCGGACCGGCCGGCGCAGCGTCACGGGACGCCCGTCGATCAGGAAGCCGGCCGGTACCAGGGGGAACAGTCGTCGGTTGCCGTCGCGGTCGACCAGGGTGACGGCATCGGCCTGCACCTCGGCCACCGCACCGCAGAACGACTCGTCGGCGTCCTCCACCACCAGGCCGGGTTCGGCGTCGACCACCGGCACCCGTCGCTTCGTGCGCCAGTCGCCGGCGAGCACATCGGTGCCGTAGTCCACGCTCTGCCGGTCCGGTGTGTCACGGCGTCGAAAGGGGCTCCGCACGTTCCAGACCGTAGCCCGCGGCCGACCGGACCCGTCGACGGCACGCCGTACCCGCGTCGGCCGCTCAGCGTGCCATCGCCCGTTCGTCCGGCGACCATCGGCACACCTCCGGGCCCGCCGGGCCGCGGGTTCACCCCGTGCCGGAACGCCCGATCGCGACGGGCACGCCCGGCCAGTGGGACGACCAGCACGCCACCGGCGCGAACCCTCGACGGGAACCTCCTGGTCACGGTACTCCCCGGCCCGTGGCCCCGCGCTCGATCGCGCCGGGTCCGACGCCGGGCGAAGCGGACCTTTACTCTCGTGGGTATGTCCGCTGACCCGGTCGCCTCCGTCGCCGCCGTCCGCCCGTCGGTCCGCCTCGCCCCCTGGATCCGGGCGTGGCGCGCGGGGCTGGTGCCGTTCGACGACGCCGCGGCCGCCATCGACGACGGCACCGACCACGCAGTGCTCGACCTGCCCGGCAGATGGGAGGAGGCCACCCTCCGGGAGGCGTTGGCCACCTTCTCCCGTTTGCACCCGGATCAGGTACGGCTGGTACTGCCCGCGCCCGGTGACCCGCGCGGCCTGCCCGGTCCGGGCCCGTTCACCAGCGCCGCGCTGCTGGCCGGGGAGGGCATCCTGCTGGGCGACGTGGGCCTCGTACCGGAGCCCCGCGAGTACCGGTCCGGATCCGGTGACACGTGGCAGGCCGTCACCTGGCGCGCGTACCCGCTGCCGGAGGTACCGGCGCCGGTCGAGCTGATCCAGGCGTCCGAGGCGGAGTCGGAACTGTCCGTCGCGCTCGCCGAGTCCACGGAGGCGCTCACCCAGCTCGACGTGGCCCGGTGGCGGCCGGAACTCGCGCCCGCTCTGGCCATGCTGCGT
>JBAUUM010000661.1:0-8903 GCA_049582705.1 Actinocatenispora sp. | reverse complement strand
GAGCCCCGGTCCGACGGACGCGGCCGGGTGAGCCGCCTGCCGCGGTTCCGAACGAGCGGCTACCCGGCGGGGGTCAGGACGGCATCCGGTCGGCCAGCTCCACGTAGTGCGTGACGTGGTCGGCGGTGAGATGGCGGATGGACCAGTCGACCATGCGCAGCGACATGTGCGCCCAGTACGGCCGGAGTTCGTCGGGGCTCAGCCGGTCGGCGAGCAGGCCGTCGAGGTGGCCGGCGAGCACGGTGTCGCCCGGCGAGACCGCGAAACGCAGCACCACCAGGGCGAAACGGCGGTCGCCGCGGTACGCGCCGTCCCAGTCGATCACGCCGGTGATCGCCCGGTCCGCGTCCACCAGCACGTTCTGCTGGTGGAAGTCCGTGTGCACCAGATCGTCGCCGGTCATCCGCGGTGGCACCGCACGGCCGATCTCCAGGATCCGGTCCAGCACCCGGGCCGTCCGGGCGTCGTACCCGGCCAGCGGCTCGTGCAGGCAGAACCCGGGGCCGCTGCGATCCAGGAACAGCTCGGCGTGCGCGTGGTCCGTGCCGGCGAGTACACCGCGGAACCGCTCGTTGAGCGCGACCATCCGGTCGGCCAGGGGACAGTCCAGTTCCTCGGTGATCGCGCCCGGCAGCCGCTCCTGCAGAACGGCCAGGGCGCCCGGCACCTCCACCACGAGCTGGTACTCCGGCACCGGCACGTCATGGGCGCGGGCCAGCGCCAGCATGTCGCGGATCGCGTCGACCCGTTGCCGGTCCACACCCGGCATGACCGTCAGTACTGCCGGGCGGCCGTCCGGCCACCGCACGTACCCGGCGCCGACCGCGCCACCCGGGCAGGGTCCCTCGTACCGCAGCGCCACCCCGGTCGCCGCGCGAACCTGCCCGACCAGCCACTCCGCGTCCAGCTTCGACACCGGGCTCCAGCGCGGATCCCCCTGTACCGTGCCCGGTTCCGCCACCGCGCGACCTCCTCGACACCGACTCAGCCCCGGTACAGTACAGCGACCGATTCACCGGCACCAGGCGATATTCCGTCCGCTACGAGACGGGGAGTCAGCGCGACGAGGACCCCCCGGCGGACCGGTCGGTGACCGCGGCAACGATCGCGTCCGCGTCGATGCCGGCCGCTGTCAGCAGCTCGGCGGGTGTCCCCGACCCGGGCATGCCCCGGACCGCCAGACGGTGCACCCGGGCCTGCTGTCCGGCGTCGGCGAGAGCCGCGAGCACGGCGTCACCCAGGCCACCCTCCGGCCAGTGGTCCTCCACCGTGACGACCGTGCCGCAGTCCCGGGCCGCGGCGACGACCGTGCCGGCGTCGATCGGCTTCACCGAGTAGCAGTCCACGACGCGGACCGCGACGCCCTGGGAACGCAGCCGTTCCGCCGCGGTCACCGCCTCCGGCACGGTGATCCCGCAGGCGATGACGGCCACGTCGGTGGCGTCCGCGCCGGTCACCACGCGGCTGCCACCGATACGGACCGCCTCGTCGGCGGGCGTGCGGACCTCGGTCTTACCGCGCAGCGTACGCAGGAACGTGATCCCCGGCCGGTCTGCCATCTCCGCCACCAACCTGACGGTCTGGTTGGCGTCGCTGGGATGCAGGACCGCGCTGCCATGCACGGCGCGGAACGCGGCCATGTCCTCCAACGCCATCTGTGACGGTCCGTCCTCGCCGATCGAGACGCCCGCGTGCGAACCGACCAGTCGCAGGTCCGCGCCGGAGATCGCCGCCATCCGGACGAAGTCGTACGCGCGGCTGAAGAACGCCGCGAACGTGGACAGGAACGGGGTCCAGCCGCGCACCTGCATGCCGACCCCCGCCGCGACGAGCTGCTGCTCGGCGATGAACATCTCGAAGTACCGTTCCGGGTGCGCCGCGCGGAAGTCCTCGGAGTGCGTGGAGTTGGACACCTCGCCGTCCAGCGCGACCACGTCCGGGCGCGCGGCGCCCAGGGCCGCGAGTGCCTCGCCGTACGCCTTGCGGGTCGCCACCTGCGCGCCGAGCTCGTAGGTCGGCGGCTCGGCACCCGGCGCCTCGAAGACGTGCGGCTTGCCGTCGGGGGGCGCGGCCACCGTCACGGACAGCTCGCGGACGCCGCCCAGTTCGTCGATCGCCGCCTCCGGGTCCTCCAGCGGCTTGCCGTGCTTGCCGGGCTGGTTCTCGACGTCCTTGACACCCCGGCCCTTCATCGTGCGGGCGAGGATCACCGTCGGGCGCCCGGTGGTCTGCTCGGCCTCCTGGTAGGCGCGGTCGATCTGGTCCACGTCGTGCCCGTCGACCACGACGGCGTTCGCCCCGAACGCCTCGACCCGCCGCCGGTATCCCTCCATGTCCCAGCCGAGCATCGTCTCGCGGGTCTGGCCGAGGCGGTTGACGTCGACGATCACCGTCAGGTTGTCCAGGCCGGCCCAACCCGCGTGCTGCAGGGCCTCCCAGATGGACCCCTCGGCCAGTTCGGAGTCGCCGCACAGGACCCACACCCGGTACGGCAGGCGGTCCAGATCGCGGCCCGTCACGGCCAACCCCACCCCGATCGGCAGGCCCTGGCCCAGCGAGCCGGTCGCCACGTCGGTCGGTGGGATGCGCGGTGTCGGGTGGCCCTCCAGTCGCGAGCCGAACCGGCGGAATGTCAGCAGTTCCTCGTCGCCGACCGCGCCGACCGCCTTGAGGACCGAGTAGTACAGGGGCGAGGCGTGCCCCTTGGAGAAGATCAGGTGGTCGTTGTTGGGATTGCCCGGATCGGCGTAGTCCAGCCGCAGATGACCGTCGATCAGCACGGCCAGCAGATCCGCCGCCGACATCGACGACGTCGGGTGCCCGGACCCGGCGGCGGACGAACACCGTACCGAGTCGACCCGCAACTGCTGGGCCAGTTCCTGCCGGAATGCGCTGTCGTGAGCCATCACCGCGTCCTCTCGTGACCGTGCGCCCTGACGCCCGATGACCCGGCGCCATGCTTTCCCGTTCCGACTACCCGGAACCGCGTCGCTCACACCCGCCGTCCGGTCCGGCCCCGGCCCGGATCGGACGTTTCAACCCGCCGGGGGTCCCACCCGGTGGCAGCATCGGATCAGGAACCGCACGGGGAGGGCGCATGTCGGACGAGGTGGTGGCCACCGGCACCAACGGTGGGACCGGCCGGGCGGGGGTGCGGTGAGCCAGGTGGTCGGGCGGCTGGCCGGCGGCGCTGTCGGCGTACTGGGCGGGCTGCTGGTGGCCCGGCCCCGGATGGTCGCGGGACACGGCGGTCAGATACCGGCCGGAGCCGTCCGCCTGCTGGGCCTGCGGTGCCTGGTGCAGGGGGTACTGGCGTGCGTGTCTCCGGGGCCGCGGACGCTGCGCCTGGCCGCGAGCCTCGACGCCAGCATGCTCGCGCTGGCCGCCGCCGACCCGCGGCACCGACGTACCGCGCTGACCAGCGCGGTGATCGCGGCGACGTGCGTGACCGCGGAAGCGTTGCGCGCCTGGGAAACGCCGCCACCCGACCAGCCGGCGGCGGGCCCTCACCCGACGGGCGGATCCCTGTCGGCCCGGCAGATCGCGGAGGTTTCGGCGCGGCGTTGCGGGGCATGAGCGGGACATCCGGTCGTCTCGCGTACGCCACCGGCCGGGCGCCTCATCTGGTGGGCGAGGGCCCGTTGACGCAGGCAACGACACTGCTACCGACCCTGCGTCAACGGGCCACCGGATGTCCGGGGCGAGGCCACACCCGGTCCTGAACCGCTCGCGGACCTGGGTGGCCGCCCCGCGAGCGGTTCAGGACCGGGTGACCGCCGTGCGCCGGGCTCAGGAACGGGCGGCGGCGGTGCGCAGCATGGTCTCCGCGATGCGCCTCGGTACGCAGGGGTAGTTCTGTCCACAGGCCGTGCACCGACCCTGGCCGGTGCCGGTGTGGTGGGCCAGCAGATGCTCGGCGTTCTCCACGTCCGCGTCGTTGGCGTCCACACCCGACAGCATCTCGGCTAGCGTGCTCCTCATCCTGGGCCTCCCCCGCCAGCGTCACCGTGACCGGTCAACGCCTGTCGCTGTTGCTGCCGAGGCACGACGGCCGGTGGCTGAGTCCAGGACCGTGGGTCGTCCCGCGTGGCATTGGCTGTGTCCGGTCGGCCCCTTCCGATGTCGGCGCCCTGACCCGCTCTCGCACTGGCGAGAGCCTCTTACCTAAAGATCGGTGAGGCCGTCATCCGCTGCCGGCGGGCCGTTGGATTTTTCCCTCTATCGAGGAGAGAAAGCCCTCTTGCCGGGTGCGGAACTCAGGGCGAGCGGACACGGACCGGGACGGGCGCCCCGACGGGCCGGGAACCGTTCCGTCCGGCCCGTCGACCGCGCCGGACAAGCCCCGCCGCGGCGGCCACGAACGACGCGCACGGGGGCCGATACACCGGGACAAAGGTCGCGCCGACCGCGAAGGGTGACGTTGTCCGACGCACCGCCGACGTACCGTCGGGATCAGGGCCGACGAGCGCCCACGGAGGTGGCAGGTGGCATGAACGCTCTGGACGTACTGCGCCAGGACCACCAGAGGATCCTCGGGATGCTGACCGACCTCGAGGAGGGACGGTCGGTACTCAGCGGCGCCACCGAGGCGGAACTGGAGGCGCGCCGCGATCTGGTCACCCGGCTGGTGATCGCCGAGTCGATCCACGAGGCCGTCGAGGAACAGCACTTCTGGCCGGTGGTGCGCGACGTCCTGTCGGACTTCCCGGACCTGGCCAGCCGCGGCCTCCAGCAGGAGACCGTCGCGAAGGTGGCCCTGCACGAGGTCGACACGGTGGGCCCCCGCCATCCGGAGTTCGAGGCCATGCTCGCCCGGTTCGTCGAGGGCGCGCGCGAACACATCAGCTACGAGGAGGTCGAGGTGTGGCCGGCGCTGGTCAGCGTCGTCGGCCCCGCCGAGCTGGAGGCGATGGGCGATCGGCTGACCGACGCGCGACGCACCGCGCCGACCCGGCCGCATCCGCACGTGCCGACGGGCACGATGTCGCTGCGCACCGTAGGCGCCGGCTGGGCGATGCTCGATCGCCTGCGGGACAAGGCAACCGGCCGCACCGGTTGACGACGGTCACTCCCTGACGAGGTCAGCACTCGCGGCAGGGACGGTGCGGACCACGGTCATCCCGTGCGCGCCGACGACTGGACGCTATCCGGACCGACCGACGTCGGCGGCGCGCGCGATGGTGGCCGCGGCCCGGCGGACCGCGCCGACCGGAGCGGCCGGGATGAGATCGTCGAGGAATCCGTACCGTCGGATGAGCGAGCTGTGGTAGGCGTCGGTGATTCCCGAGTCCCGGACGGCGTGCCACCAGTCGGCGATGTCGCCCCACCCGGGGGCGGCCAGCGAGCCGCCGAACTGTTGCACGGACAGGGCGGAGCACGCGCCGGCGAAGGCCAACCGGTCCGCCAGGGGCCAGCGGGCCAACGTGCCCAGGACCATGCCGGCGCCGAACACGTCACCGGCGCCGGTCGGATCCAGCGCCGGGGTGCGCAGGGCCGGTACCTGCGCCTCCTCGCCGGTGGTGGCGTCGATGGCCATGGCGCCGTCCGCGCCGTTGGTGACCACGGCCAGCGGTACCAGATCGGCCAGGGCGTAGAGCGCGTCGCGGGCGCTCTCGGTGCGGGTGTAGGCCATCGCCTCCGTCGCGTTGGGCAGGAACGCGTGGCAGGTCGCGAGCTGGTCGAGTACGGACCGGGACCACACACCGGTGGCGTCCCAGCCGACGTCGGCGAAGACCAGGGCGCCGTCGGCGGCGGCCTGGTCGGCCCAGGACAGGCCGCCCTGCTGCCCCATGGTCTCCGGCGAGGCGAGATCCACGATGATCGCGCGGGAATGGGGTGGACGGCCGATCATCTCGGTCGCCGGCATGGGGGCGTCGTGGCCGTGGGTGACCATGCTGCGGTCGCCGCCGCAGGCCATCGACACGGTGACGGGCGAGTGCCAGTGGTCGAAGCGGCGGGACCGGGACAGGTCGACGTGCTCCTGTTCGGCGAGCGTGCGCCAGCAGAAGTCGGCGTAGTCGTCGGAGCCGAACGCCGCGGCGAGCGAGGTGCGCAGGCCGAGCCGGCTGGTGGCGATGGCCAGGTTGGCGATGCCACCGGGGCAGGACCCCATGCCTTCGGCCCACACCTCCGTGCCGCCCACCGGCATGGTGGCCAGGCCGGTGAAGACGATGTCCAGGAAGACGGTCCCGTAGACGAAGACGTCGAACTCCGCGCCGTCCGGTGTGCGCAGCCCGGCCAGTGGGTCGTACGCGGTCTCCGACATCGGGCCAATTCCTCGCTCCGCGACTGCGGTGAGACGCCGACAATAACGCGCAACACTAGCCGTGAGCGGGTAGCTGGGCAAGCCAACCGCGCAGGTCCGAGCATTTTTCGTGCTCGATACTGCGCGAGCTGGCTGTTACTGTGTGGCGCATGATCGCGCATCAGCGGCGGGCCGAGATCGTGCGGCGGCTCCGGGCTGAGGGCACCACCACGGTCAGCGACCTCGCCGACGCGCTGCGAGTCAGCCCGTCGACGATCCGACGCGACCTCGCCCGGTTGCACGGCGACGGCTCGCTGCGGCGGGTGCACGGCGGCGCCCACGTCACCGAGGACGCCGACGAGCGTCTGCCGTTCTCCCAGGTGGTCGGCGTGCACGCGGCGGAGAAGGACGCGGTGGCCCAGCAGGCGGCCCGACTGGTTAGCGACGGTGACGTGCTGCTGCTCGACGTCGGCACCACCACCAGGAGCCTTGCCGTGCACCTGCGCGGCCGGCCCGTCACGGTGATCACCTCGAACCTCGCGGTGTTCGACGTGCTGCGCGACGACCCCGAGGTCGACCTGATGCTGCTCGGCGGCATGGTGCGGCGCACCTACCACTCGCTGGTCGGCGTCCTCACCCAGGACGCGCTGCGCCAGGTCCGCGCCGACCGGGCCTTCCTCGGCGCGAGCGGAGTCCACCGGAACGGCTACGTCCTGGACAGCACCCGGGTCGAGGTGCCGGTCAAGCGGACGATGATCTCCGCCGCGGCGCAGGTCGTCCTGCTGGCCGACCGGCACAAGTTCCCGGGCAGCGGCGCCCTACGGGTGTGTGACGTCTCCGAGATCGACGTGCTGGTGACCAACGACGGCGCCGACCGGCACACCCTCACCGTGTGCGCGGAGGCCGGCGTGGAGGTGCGGACGGCATGAAACTCACGATCCTCGGCGGTGGCGGCTTCCGCGTTCCGCTCGTGTACGGCGCCCTGCTGCGCGACCGGGGACCCCGACGGGTGGACGAGGTGGTCCTGCACGACGTCGACGCGCAGCGGCTCGACGCGATCGGCCACGTGCTGTCCCAACTGGCGCGCGACCACGAGGCGGCGCCGGCGGTACGGACGAGTACCGGGCTGGACGACGCGCTGCGTGACGCGACGTTCGTGTTCTCCGCGATCCGGGTGGGCGGGCTGGCCGGTCGCATCGCCGACGAGCGGGTGGCTCTCGACCTCGGCGTCCTGGGCCAGGAGACGACCGGCCCCGGCGGCATCGCGTACGGGCTGCGTACGGTACCGGTCGCCCGGCACATCGCCGAGCGGGTGGCGGCGGTCTGCCCGGACGCCTGGGTCATCAACTTCACGAACCCCGCGGGCATGATCACCGAGGCCATGCAGCGCACGCTGGGCGACCGGGTGATGGGCATCTGCGACTCACCGGTCGGACTCGGCCGGCGCGCCGCCCGCGCGCTCGGCCTCGACCCCGACCGGTGCACCGCCGACTACGTGGGGCTCAACCACCTCGGCTGGCTGCGGGGGCTGCGGCACGACGGGCGCGACGTACTACCCGACCTGCTCGCCGACGAGGCGGCGCTGACCAGTGTCGAGGAGGGCCGGCTGTTCGGCGTCGAATGGCTGCGGACGCTGGGCGCCATCCCCAACGAGTACCTCTACTACTACGACTTCGCCCGCGAGGCGGTCGCCACGATCCGGGGCGGCGGGCAGACCCGTGGCGAGTTCCTCCTCGGCCAGCAGTCGGACTTCTACCGGCAGGTTGCCCACGCACCCGGGGACGCCCTGGCGACGTGGCGCCGGACCCGGCGGGAACGCGACGCGACGTACATGGCCGAGGCCCGGGAGAGTACGGGTGCCGGCGACCGGGACGCCGCGGACCTGGACGGCGGCGGGTACGAGGGTGTCGCGCTGGCCCTGATGGCGGCCATCGCCCGCAACGAGCGGACGACGATGATCCTCAACGTACGCAACGGAACCACGATCGACGGCCTGCCGGCGGAGGCGGTCGTGGAGGTGCCGTGCGCGGTCGACGCGAACGGCCCTCGCCCGCTCGCGACGGCGCCGCTGGGCGGTTACCAGCTCGGGCTCGTCGCGCAGGTGAAGGCCGCGGAGCAGCGGACCATCGAGGCCGCCACCTCGGGGTCGGCGGAGGCCGCGCTGGCCGCGTTCGCGATGCACCCGCTGGTGGACTCGGTGACGACGGCACGCCGGCTGCTGGACGGCTACCGGTCCCGGCTGCCGGGTGTCGACGAGGCGCTGCGCGCCCGACGGTGAGGCACCGCCGGGCGGATTGTCGCAGAGCCGACGCCACCGGCCCGGGATCAGCCGCTCAGAGCAGGCAGTTCGGCTTGGCCGTGTACTTCTGACTGTCGACGGTGCGACCGTCGGCCGTGCTCAGCTGGACCCACCACCGCACCGCCGTGTGCACCGGCAGCCCGGACACCTCAGCCCGGTAGACGTTGCCGGAGGTGCGGGTCATGGCGACCTTGTGCACGCCGGAACCGGCCTGCCAGCGGAACACCGCGCTGGTGGCCGTGGCGCCGCTGAGCGCGGCGGCGGCCGCGCCGGACCACGGCGACCCGCAGCCGACTCTGAACGAGCTCTCGAAGCTGGCCGCGGCCTGCGCGTTGCCCGGTGGCCTACGCGGCGTGGAGG
>JBAUUM010000660.1:0-2911 GCA_049582705.1 Actinocatenispora sp. | reverse complement strand
GCCTTCGCCTGCTCGTCGACGACCGGCGACTCGGGCCCCTCCACCACCGACGGCGGCGGCGCGGCCGTCCGGGTCCTGACCGGGGCTCGGCGGGCCCGCGGCCGGCGTGGTCGTCGTCATCGCCGTCTCGGTCCCCCCTACGCCGGCCAGGCCGTGGGATACAACGCTCATCAGTGCCGGAACAATCCGATGCGGACACAGGACGGAAAAGCCCGGCATGGGCCTTCCTACCCGTTGTGCACCGAGTCGTAAGCTCGGCCGCGCTCATGGTATTCGCCGGGCCGAGGCCGCCCGGTGCGGGTTCAGGCGATGACAGGAGTGGTGCGGTGCGGTCACGGCGCGAACAGATCCGGGCATACCGCTTCGTGACGCGGCGGATCGTGTCCGCGCTGCTCGGCAACGAGCCGGACGGTGTGGACGTGCCGCTGCGCCGGGCCGGGCTCACCACCTTCGCCAGCGTCATGGTCGGCGCCGTCGCGCTGGCCGGGTTCGGCGTGTACGGGCTCGTCCGGCCCGGCGGCGACACGTCCTGGCGGCAGGCCGGCGCGCTGATCGTCGAGAAGGACACCGGGACGCGGTTCGTCTACCGGGCCGGTCGGCTGCACCCGGTGCTCAACTACGCGTCCGCCCGGCTGGTACTCGGCGCCCCGCAGGTGACCGTCGTGACGGTCGCGGCCGCATCGCTGGCCGGCGTGCCGCGCGGACGCCCGGTCGGCATCCCGGACGCCCCGGACGCGCTGCCCACCGTGGACCGGCTCGCCGCGTCGCCGTGGTCGGTGTGCGCGACCCGAGATCCGCACACGGCGGGACACGAGCCGATCGTGACGGTACTGGTCGGCACCCGTTACCGCGGCGCCGACGCACTCGCCGACCGCGGCCTGCTCGTGTCCACCGACGACACCGGCACCTACCTGGTGTGGCACGGTCACCGACTCCGCGTACCCAGCCGGACCGGCCTCTCCTCGCTGGGCTGGGCCAGCCACCCGACCCTCCGGGTGGCCCCGGCGTTCCTGGACGCGTTGCCGGCGGGTCCCGACGTGGCCGCCCCGGACGTACCGCACGCCGGGGAGCACGGCCCGCGGATCGCGGGACGGCCCGGCACGGTCGGCGCCGTCTACCGGGTGACCGCGCCGAACGGCACCGACCAGTACACGGTGCTGCTGGCGGACGGCCTGGCACCGGTCTCCCCGGTCACGGCCGACCTGCTGCTGGGCTCGGCCGGCCGTACCGCACCGGCGCGGCTGAGCCCGACCGGCTTCGACCGGGCGCCCCGGTCCGACACCCGGCTGGAGCCGGCGGGTGCCCTGGACCGGCGGCCACAGCTGGCCACGGTCCCGGACGAGGCGGGTCCCGCGGTCTGCGCGGCGTACCGGCGGGGTGGCGACAGCGTGGAGGTGTACCGGGAGGCGCCGGAGCCGGTGACCGACCGGGATCCGGCCGGCCCGGTCGGAGGTACCGCGCCGGGTGCGCCGACCGCCACCGCCGTGGTGGTGCCGGGCGGCGGCGGAGCCCTGGTGCGGGCCGTCCCCGCGCCCGGGGTGTCCTCCGGCGCCATGTTCCTGATCACCGACCAGGGCGTCCGGTACGGCGTGCCCGGCGCACGTGCCCGGGCCGCCCTCGGGTACGGCGACGTGACGCCGGTTCCGGTACCGGCGGAACTGGTGGAGCTGGTCCCGGCCGGGCCGGCGCTGGACCCGACGGCCGCCGACCGGTACACCACGCCGGGCTCGTCGGCGCCGGTCCCGAGCCGGTGACGACGCCGACGGAGTGACGGTCGGTAATACGGGACTGCGGAGAGTTGTACCGAATCGCTACCCTTGACCACTTGTCAAGCGCGGACCGTCACCGCCTGCGGGCGTACCGGGTCGGCGCACCGGTGCCGGGTCGGGAGGTCGTGCATGGGTCGGGCAAACCTTGAGGTGGACACCGGAGCGGTGCGGCAGAGCGTGCACACGCTCGACGCGCGGGTCGCGGACCTGGTCCGGGCGCTCGCCCGGGTGGCGGCCCTCGATCCACCTCCGCTGGGCCGGTTCCCGCACGGCACCGACGCGACGGCCTGGCACGGCCAGCTCACCGCGGACACCCTCGGCCGGCTCGCCGAGCTGCGCGACTCGCTGACCGCGTTGCGGGACGGCAACGCCACGATCGCCGCACGGTACGAGTCGTTGGAGCGCGCCACCGGCGTCGACCTCGCCCGGCACGCCGGCTGACGGGGCGACGGCGATGCGACAGGTAGGCAGCCACAGCTACCGCGGGTACAGCCACGCGCAGCTCCGCGCCCTGCTCGACAGCGCGGATCCGGCGACCGTACGCGACATCCACGCCGCGGCCTGGCGTGCCGTCGACACCGCGCTCGGCGAACTCGGCGTCGCGCTGAACGCGACGGTCATCGACGGACGATGGTCGGGACCCGCGGCCGAGGAGTTCCGGCGGCGGCTGACCGCCGTGGCCGAGTGCGCGGGCTCGACGTCGAACACCGCGCACCAGGTGTGGAACGGCCTCGACTTCCTGGCCGCCGACATCGAGGCCGCGCAGCGCGCCATGCCCGCCGAACCCGGCCGCAACGCCCTGAGCGCGGACGCCGCTCCGGCCGGCGGTGTGGTCGGCGCCTCCCAGGGTTATCTGCAGGGGCAGGCGGCCCGTCGGGCCGCCGCCGAGCGGGCTGAACGCGTGATGGACGAGTTGGGTCGGTCGATGCAGGGCGACGCCGAGTACTGGTGGCCGCGACGGTTGCCGCCCGCGCCGGCCGGGCTGCCGCACACCCCGGCACGGCCGGAGATGGCGTCCACGACCAGCATGAGCGGGCCGGGGAGCGTCCGGGCCGAGGCCCCGGCCGGGAGCGGGCCGGCCGGTCCGGGCCGGTCGCGCTCACCCGACCCCGGCGACCCGGCACCGGTCCGTACGACAGGGC
>JBAUUM010000659.1:0-5491 GCA_049582705.1 Actinocatenispora sp. | reverse complement strand
GTCATGCGGCGCCGGCCGGCACGGCCCGCGCAGTCGCACGGTAGGGAAGAGGCAACCGAGTCATGTCGGCAACCAACACCGCCGTCCAGCAGGGTCCGGACACCGCCGAACCGCGGCCGGCGAAGGGCGGGAAACGGCGGGGTGTCCGCCAGCCCCGGGCGCTGCCGTACCTGCTGCTCGCCCCCGCGATCGTCTTCGAACTGCTGGTGCACGTGGTCCCGATGTTCACCGGCATCGCCATCAGCTTCCTGCAGCTCAACCAGTTCTTCCTGCGGCGCTGGCTGGACGCGCCGTTCATCGGGGTCAGCAACTACAAGTACGGGGTGGACTTCCACTCCAGCATCGGCGCGGCGCTGCTCAGGTCGTTCGGTGTCACGATCGGCTTCACCCTGATCGTGGTGGCGGCGTCCTGGCTGCTGGGCATGTTCGCCGCGACGCTGCTGCAGCGCGGCTTCCGCGGCCGGGCCGTGCTGCGGACCCTGTTCCTGGTGCCGTACGCGCTGCCGGTGTACGCGGGCGTGATCGTCTGGAAGTTCATGCTCAGCCGGGACAACGGCATGATCAACCACCTGTTGACCCAGCTGCACCTGACCGACGGGCACACGTTCTGGTTGCTGGGCAACAACGCGTTCTTCTCCGTCGCGGTGGTGGCGGTGTGGCGGCTGTGGCCGTTCGCCCTGCTGACCCTGATGGCCGGCATGCAGTCGCTGCCCACCGACGTGTTCGAGGCGGCGGCCGTCGACGGGGCCAACATGTGGCAGCAGTTCCGCCGGCTGACCCTGCCGATGCTGCGGGGCGTCAACCAGGTGCTGGTACTGGTGCTGTTCCTGTGGACGTTCAACGACTTCAACGTGCCGTACGTGTTGTTCTCCGAGTCGGTGCCGCCGTCCGCGGACCTCATCTCGATCCACGTGTACCAGTCGTCGTTCATCACCTGGAACTTCGGCCTGGGCTCGGCGATGAGCGTACTGCTGCTGCTGTTCCTGCTGGTGGTCACCGCCGGCTATCTGCTGGTCACGTCGAGGAGGTCGCGTCGTGCGTGAGTCCCGGTCCTTCAAGGTCGTCCGGGCGGTCGGGCTGACCCTGCTCGCGCTGTTCACGCTCGCGCCCCTGTACGTGATGCTGACCTCCGCGCTCAAGCCGCTGGCCGACGTGCAGCGCGGCTTCCGCTGGATCCCGTCCACGATCACCCTTCGACCGTTCGTGGACATCTGGACCACGATCCCGCTGGCCCGGTACTTCACCAACAGCATCATCGTGTCGCTGTCCGCGACCGTGCTGTCGGTGGTCATCGCGATCTTCGCGTCGTACGCGATCAGCCGGTACCGGTTCGCCGGCCGTCAGCTGTTCCGGATGACCGTGCTGTCCACCCAGATGTTCCCGGGCATCCTGTTCCTGCTGCCGCTGTACCTGATCTACGTCAACATCGGCCAGGTGACCGGCTTCGCGCTGAACGGTTCGCGGCTCGGGCTGATCATCACGTACCTGACCTTCTCGCTGCCGTTCTCGATCTGGATGCTGGTCGGATACTTCGAGACCATCCCGCACGGCCTGGACGAGGCCGCCAAGGTCGACGGCGCCGGCCCGCTGCGCACCCTGCTGTCGATCGTCGTACCGGCGGCGAAGCCGGGGATCGTCGCGGTGGGCATCTACTCGTTCATGACGGCCTGGGGCGAGACCCTGTTCGCCTCGGTGATGACCAACGACAGCTCGGAGACGCTGGCGATCGGCCTGCGCGAGTACTCCACCCAGATCTCCGTGTACTGGAACCAGGTGATGGCCGCCTCGCTGGTGGTCAGCATCCCGGTGGTGGTCGGCTTCCTGCTGCTCCAGCGGTATCTCGTGCAGGGTCTGACCGCTGGAGCCGTGAAGTAGTCCGTCGGGCCGTCGACGTCCCGACGATGGCAACACCTGCACAACGGTGAAAGGAACACTCTGGCATGCGGCGTAATTCTGCGATGGTCAGCATCGACGGTCAGCCCGTGACGTGGCTGGGCGCCAACTTCTGGTCCCGGACCGGCGGGCCGCTGATGTGGCGCAACTACGACCCGCAGGTGGTACGCGAGGAACTGCGCGTGCTGTCCGAGCACGGGCTCCGGCAGACCCGTTCGTTCTTCTACTGGCCGGACTTCCACCCGGAGCCGGACACCGTCGACGAGGAGAAGGTCGCGCACTTCCGCGACTTCCTGGACGCGCACGCCGAGTACGGGATGTCCTCGATCCCGACGTTCATCGTCGGGCACATGTCCGGGGAGAACTGGGACCCGTCCTGGCGCGGCGGCATCGAACGCGACCTGTACGCGGACGTGTGGCTGGTGAGCCGGCAGGCCTGGTTCGTCGAGCAGATGGTCCGCCGGTTCCACGACCACGAGGCGGTCTGCGGCTGGCTGATCAGCAACGAGATGCCGATCTACGGCCGGCGGCGGGGTCAGACCGTCGCCCCGCAGTCGGACGTGACGAGCTGGGCGATCCTGATGGTGCAGGCGGTCCGGGCCGGCGGCGGGCAGCAGCCCGTGTCGCTCGGCGACGGCGCCTGGGGCATCGAGGTGACCGGTGTGGACAACGGCTTCTCGGTACGCGAGACCGGCGCGCTGGTCGACTTCGTCGGGCCGCACGTGTACAAGATGGAGTCCGATCAGGTGCGCCAGCACCTGAACGCCGCGTTCCTGTGTGAACTGTCCGCGGTGGCGGACCGGCCGGTGGTGCTGGAGGAGTTCGGGCTGTCGACCGACTTCGTCTCCGAGGCCAACCAGGGCCACTACTACCGCCAGTCGCTGCACAACTCGCTGCTGGGCGGCGCGACCGGCTGGATCGCCTGGAACAACACGGACTACGACCACCTCAACGAGCAGGACCCGTACCGGCACCACCCGTTCGAGATGCACTTCGGCATCACCACCAACACCGGTGAGCCGAAGGCGCCGCTGCGCGAGCTGGACGCGTTCGCCGGCGTACTGTCCGCGGTGGACTTCACCCGGACCCGTCGGGACGACACGGATGCCGCCCTGGTCGTGACGTCCTACCTGGAACGCGACTACCCGGTGTCCACCGCGCCGGACCGCGCGTTGGTCTTCAACTCGCTGCGGCAGGGCTACGTGGCGGCCCGGGAGGCCGACCTGCCGGTCGGGTTCACCCGCGAGGAGGACGGCCTCGTCGACGACGCCCGGCTCTACCTGCTGCCCTCCACCCGGCAGGTACTGGCGCCGACGTGGCTGCGGCTGCGCGAGTTCGCCGAACGCGGCGCCACCGTGTACGTGTCGTACTGCTCCGGTGAGCACGACTTCCACCGCGGCCCGTGGTACCAGAAGCTCGACGACATGTTCGGCGTCGAGCACCAGTTGGCGTACGGGCTGAACAACCCGATCGACGACGACGTGGTGGAGCTGACCTTCGCCGACGACTTCGGTGGGATCCGGGCCGGCGAGGTACTGCGGTTCCGCGCCGCGGGCAACGCCAACAGCCGGGCCTTCCTGCCGGTGGAGGCCCGCGACGCGAAGGTGGTGGCGGTCGACCAGCACGGCAACCCGGCGCTGCTACGGCACACCGTGGGCGCGGGCGAGACGATCCTGTGCACGTACCCGCTGGAGCACATGGCCGCCGTGCTCGGCCGGGTCAACCCCGAGGAGACCCACCGCATCTACGCCGCGTTGGCGGAGGTGGCGGGGATCGAGCGCCGGGTCACCGTGGACGACCCGCGGGTCTTCGCCGACACGCTGGTACACGACGACGGGCGCCGGTTCGTCTGGCTGGTCAGCCAGCACGCCGACGAGGCGACGGTGTCGCCCCGAACGGCCGGCGGCACGCTGCGGCCGCTGGGCGGCGGGGACGTGCTCACCGAGGTGACGCTCCCGCCGTACGGTGTCGGCGTCTTCGAACTGGAGGGTTGAGAAATGGTGGACCTGCCCGGATTCCCGGACGGCTTCCTGTGGGGAACGGCGACCGCGTCGTACCAGATCGAGGGTGCGGTCGACGCCGACGGACGCGGACCGTCCATCTGGGACACGTTCGCGCGCACGCCGGGCGCGGTGGCCGGCGACGAGAACGGCGACGTGGCCTGCGACCACTACCACCGGTACGCCGAGGACGTGGACCTGATGCGCCGGCTGGGCATCGGCGCGTACCGGTTCTCGGTGGCCTGGCCGCGGATCCAGCCCACCGGCAAGGGCCCGGTCAACAAGGCCGGCCTCGACTTCTACCAGCGGCTGGTGGACGAACTCGTCGGGGCCGGCATCACGCCCGCGCTGACCCTGTACCACTGGGACCTGCCGCAGGCCCTGGAGGACGCGGGCGGCTGGCGGGTCCGCGACACGGCCGAGAGGTTCGCCGAGTACGCCGCGGTGGTGCACGCCGCGCTCGGCGACCGGGTGCCGCTGTGGACCACGCTCAACGAGCCGTACTGTTCCTCCTTCATCGGGTACGCGGAGGGCCGGCACGCGCCCGGCGCCCAGGAGGGCCACGGGGCGCTCGCCGCCGCGCACCACCTGATGGTCGGGCACGGCCTGGCCCTGCGCGCGATGCGCGAGCAGCGGCACGGCGACGAGCGGTTCGGCATCACCCTGAACCTCAGCCACGTCACGCCCGCCACGAACGCGCCCGCGGACCGGGCCGCCGCGGCCCGCGCCGAGCTGCTGTCCAACCGGGTGTTCACCGACCCGGTCCTGGCCGGCCACTACCCGGCGGGGGAGCGGGAGCTGTGGGGCGAGATCAGTGACTTCTCGTTCCGCCGGGACGGTGACCTGGACCTGGCGCACGAGCCGCTGGACTTCCTGGGCCTCAACAACTACTTCCCGACGTACGCGAAGGCCGCGCCGACCCGGGAACCGGACCCGGCCCGCCGGGTGGCGACCGACATCGACGTGGTGGACTGCCCGCCCGCGGCGCTGCCGCGTACCGCGATGGGCTGGCCGGTCGAGCCGGAGGGCTTGCGCCGGCTGCTGAACTGGCTGCACCACACGTATCCGAGGCTCGCGCCCATCTACATCACCGAGAACGGGTCGGCCTACCCGGACGAGGTCGTGGACGGTCGGGTCACCGACCAGCACCGGATCGACTACCTGAACGGCCACCTGCGCGCCGTGCGGGCCGCGATCCATGACGGCGTCAACGTCCGCGGCTACTTCGCCTGGTCGCTCATGGACAACTTCGAATGGGCGTACGGGTACGCGAAACGCTTCGGGCTGGTGTACGTCGACTACGCGACCCAGCAACGCATCCCGAAGGCCAGCTACCACTGGTACCACGACGTGGTCACCGGCCGGCACCACTGACCGGACCTCCGCTGTCCGTGTCCGTCGGAGGGTCGGGCGCGGAGGGCGGGTCGGCGGTCCGGGGCGACGGCGCCGCCCCACTCGCCGGTCGGCGGACCGGCGGGCTCAGGCGGCGCCGAAGGTGCGCTGCAGGAGCATCTCCAGTGCCGTGCTCACCGCGCCCCGGACCACCGGGTCGCCGGTGACGGTGCCCGCGCGGACCTCGGTCGTGAGCGGGGTGAGCG
>JBAUUM010000658.1:0-8322 GCA_049582705.1 Actinocatenispora sp. | reverse complement strand
AGCCGGGAGCCGGGAGCCGGGAGCCGGGAGCCGGGAGCCGGGAGCCGGGAGCCGGGAGCCGGGAGCCGGGAGCCGGGAGCCGGGAGCCGGGCTTCCCGTTGACCGGCGGTTCCGTGCGTGGCTGACTGTCGATTTTGAGCGTGTCGTTCTCGTTGTGGTGCGTACGCTCACCGCCCTGACCAGGCTTCTCGATGTGGTCACCATGCTGGAGACCGATCCCCGCGTGCAGATCGTCTTCACCACGGACTCTGCCAGTACAGCCATCTTCCGCCGCGGCGTCGATGACTTCCTGAGCGGCCTCGGCGCGGCCGCCATCACCTGGGACCAGGCGACACGAACTCACTTCGATCTGGTCATTGCCGCCAGCGAGAACGATCGCCTCGAACAGCTCGACGGGCCCGTCCTTCTCGTGCCGCACGGTCTCGGCTTCCAGAAGTATTACCCCGGTGGCCGGGTCGTCGCCGGCATGGATCCCGCCCGGCTGCTACACAACGGGCGACCCGTACCGGCGGCCATTGCCCTGTCTCACCCGCAGCAGCGGGATCTTCTCGAATCCTCGTGCCCGCAGGCGGCATCACGGGCGGTGATAGTCGGGGATCCAAGTCTGGACCGACTGCTGGCCAGTCGGCATCGCCGACATGTGTACCGGACCGATCTCCATACCCGGCAGCGTTTTCTTGTTCTGATCGCCTCAACCTGGGGGCCAGACTCGTTGCTGGGCAGACTCCCCCGGCTCCCGGATCGTGTCGCCACCGCGTTGCCGGTGGACGAGTACCGCGTTGCCGTGGTGCTGCATCCGGGTGTGTGGGCTGCGCATGGGCCGTGGCAGGTTCGGGCCTGGCTGGGACGGGCACGTGGCCATGGCGTGCACCTCGTGCCGCCGCAGGGCTGGGAGGGGGCGCTGACTGCCGCCGATGTGGTGGTCTCTGACCATGGGTCGGTGGCGCTGTATGCGGCGGCGCTGGGCAAGCCGTTGCTTCTGTCCGGCGGCGACGGTGAGAGCACCGTGGCAGACTCGGCCGCGGCGCGCCTGGCGGTCCTGGCTAAGCGCCTGGACCTCAACGGTGACGTGCACGCACAGATCGACGGCGCGCTTCGTGGACACGACGTCGGCGCCTGGGCCTCCGTGACACGCCAAGGCGTTGACGGGCCAGGCACGTGTGCAGGCAGGTTGCGGCCGTTGCTGTACCGGATGCTCCGGCTGGCGGATCCCGCGGACGAGCCGACGTTCCCGCCGGCCGAGTCTGTGGTCGGGCCGACACCTGCGGCTCAGGCTCTGGTCGTGGGCATGCTGGATGACCGGGACGCTGTGTCGCTGGCCCGCTTTCCCGCGGCGCAGGACGACGGGGATGCCCATGTGGGCTTGGCGTTCCGGCATCTGGTGGTGGACGTCGATCGCGCCTCTGTACGTGAGCTGGGCGCTGCATCGATTCTGTGCGTAACACTGGACAGTGCTCGTCCACGCGACTTCGTCGGGCGGGCAGACGGTCTGCTCGCTCAGTGGCCCAACGCGCGTATGGTCGCCGGTCGGGTGGACGAGGCGACGTGTTGGGTGCGCCTGCCCGACAGGCTGGTCACCGCGCGGATGCCCTCAGCTCCGGTGGATGCGGACCCGCTCGCGCTCGCATCTGTAGTCTCCATCCTGGACTGTCGCAGCCTGTCCTTAGCCGGACGCACCACGCTGCGTCTCGGTGACCAGGTCACACCGGTGGAGCTTGAAGTCGATTCAACTGAGCCAGGTAGTACTCCGCCTTGGGATGTCCAGCGTTGAGGTGTTCCTGTGCCAGCCAGCCCCAGTGCGATCGGGCAGTGCCGATGTCGTCGGAGTAGAAGGCGACCTCAGCCTCGATGTCAACCAGCTCGTAGGCGTACTGCGTGGCGCCAGTTTGGTCGGCGAGCCACCGCGCTCGGTCGATCTCGGACCGCGCGTCGGGCAGGTCACCGGTGGCCAGCAACGCCTTCGCTCGGACGGTGCAGACACGGGAACTGTTGCGCGGGTCGGTCGTGTTCACTCCCGCTTCGGCGAGCAGAACGAGTGCCTCATCCGGTCGGCCGGCTTTGACCAGGACGTTTCCGAGCATGCGGGTGTGCAGGCCCAGTGCCCGTCGGTGCCCGGTCCGGCGATCGATCTCGACGGCGTGTGTGAAGGCGTCGATGGCGGGCCCGTAGCGGGCGACCGTCTGACGGCCGGCCTCCTCCTCGGCGAGCCGGCCGGTAAATTCCCAGGTGGATGACGTCAACTCGGGGTCATCCACCTCGTGTACGTGGCGCCAGGCCCGGTCCAGTTCCGCGGAGGCGGGCTCGAAAAGGTGCAGAAGCGTGAAGATCCTGCCGCGAAGCCCGTACATCCTGGCGGTAAGTCCTGGGCGTCCGAGCTCGTGCGCGGCCTGGAGTCCCAGCCCGAAGGCCAGTAGACACAGTTCGTACCTGCCGCGGTGCAGCAGGAGCACTTCCAACGCCCCGCAGAGCTGGACGGCTTGCTCGAACCGGCCCTGCAAATATGCCTGTTCGACCAGCTCGGCCAGGGTGTCGCGCTCTGCGTCGAGCCAGTCGATACGGTCTTCGTCTTCGGGCCATCTAGACAGGGTCGGAATCTGGTAGCGGCGCAGCCGGTCACCACCGGCGAGGTCCGCGGCCACCGCGCGGCCGACGAAGTACGTCAGAACCCGGTCGAACGCGAGACTGCTCTCGGCGTCGAACTGCTCGGCATGTTCCTTGGCGTACTGACGGGCGAACCAGGGTATCTGGTAATGCGAACCAGAACGGGTAACGAGACCGGCGTCGGTCAGCTCGTCGAGGCTGTGTCGGGACGACTCGCCGAGCAGCGCGTCCGCGCTCCACACAGTGAAGTGCCGGCCAGGGTGAGTCGCGAGAAACAGGTAGTGCTTCCGGGCGCTGGCGGACAGGGTGTCGACGGTCGCGGTCAGGGTACGGGCGATCAGCTCGTTGGTGTCGGTGATGCCTCGCTGGCGAAAATCCTCCAGTACGGTGGCCACCGGCTGCGGCTGGCCCGAGCGGCGAGCGAGCGTGACGCCGAGCTGCTCGATCGCGAACGGCAGCCGGCCGAACTGGTCGAGCAGTTCACGGGTCGCCTCCGGCTCAGCGTCCAGCAGCCCGGGGGCGCACCGGCTGGCCAGCATCGCCCATGCTCCGTCGTCGTCCAGGCCGTCCAACTCGACGCACCGAGAGCGCCGTACCAGGCCCCTCAGATCGTCAGTGAGGTTGCGCGTGGTCGCGATTACCGTGCTGGCCGGCCAGCCGGGGGCCAGGACGCGCACCTCCTCCGCGCTGACCAGATTGTCGATGACCAGCACAAACCGTCGATGCAGCGGCGCGCGAAGGTACTGGAAGCTCAGGTCGGGCTCCGCCGCCGCGACGTCGGTGACACCGAGCTGCCGTAGGACGTGCCGCTTCGCCTCGGCGAGCCGTGCCACGTCCCCGTCCCGGAAGACGTCCATGTCCAGGGAAGCCTGACCCACCAGGGACCGGTTCACGAGGTCGGCGGCCAGCTGACGTGCCAGTGCGGTCTTCCCCGACCCGCGCTGGCCAGCCACGATGCACAGGCCACGATCCGTGACCGCCGCACGCTGGGCACTGCGGTCATAGAACGGCGCAGGCGGAGGTTCGATCGCGCCCTCAGTGAGAGGAACGCGTTGTGCGAGTTCGCGGGTCATCTCGGCAAGCCACTGCGGGTCCCTCTCGGCATGCTGGGCAAGCATCTCGGCCACAGCAGTCACATCAGAGGGCAGAGACGGTGAATGATGTCCCGTCTTGCGTCGGACCAGATCGATCAACTGACCGATCCCCGCGACTCCGGCGTCGGCCAGGCTTGCCGTCACGGCCTTTGCCGCCTCGCTCGCCACAACGTCCACCAGCACTGCCGACTCCCTCATGCGTACCGTAGCCTGTCGGACACGCTAGCAAGCGTCGGCGAGGGGTGCCGGTCCTGCTCGGCGGGTTAACCGTGTTCGGTCCGGTCCGTACCGGGTGGGCTCACCACTGGTGGCGAACTCGATGTTCGCGGGCAGCTCCTCCACAGCCTGTGCAGCAGGTGGTCGCCGCCGAGTTGCCGCCAGCCGTGACCGGTGTGCTGCCATCCTTGAGACCACCCTGCTCAGTTCCAGGTACCGGTGGTCGGACGTCGGCCGGTGGTCACGTACTCTCCCGCGGCGTGGCGGGCCTGCTCGGCGGTTACCCGTGTTCGGTCCGGTCCGTATCCGGTGGGTTCGCCGCCGGTGTCGAACTCGATGTCCTCGGGCCACTCTTCCACCGCCGTGTCGACGCCGAGGCCTCCGGCTGGGGCGTCACCGGCGTAGAGCAGGAACGGTCGGTGTTGGTGTCCGACACCGAGCTGGAGGCCGTAGGGGATCTCGTGCGGGTCGTCGGTGCGGTAGATGTCCACGGCGAACGCAGCACCGGTTGCTTCGATCCGGTCAAGCACGTCGTCCAACTCGGCAACGGTGGAGACCTGCACCGAGTGTTGCCCGTCCGGTTGGGTGTCGTCCCGGCCCCAAGCGACTGTGAACGTCGTCATGACGTGAGGCTCCGTTACACGCCGAGCGGCGCGGCCCACAGCAGGCACGTCGGACGGTCGCGCGTGTCGACGTATTCGCGGATCGCGAGGATAGCTGCGGAGACCGTGGCACGGGCTTGGACCCCGTCGATGGTGATGGGCGGCTCGCCGCTGCTCTGCATCACTGTGACCGGGTCTGCCGTCGCGGTGAAGTCAGGCTCTGCTCCGATCTCACCGGTGGCCTGCCATACCACCCGGGCGCGTCCGCTGGGTGCCTGGAAGTCAACCCTCAGGTCGCCGTCGGAGAACTGTTCGGTTCGCAGCGGTGGACCCCACCAGGTACTCAGCGCGCCAGGCGCTTCTTCGTCGGGAAGGGTCTGCCGTGTCAGCAGCTCTCTGGCCAGAGTCTCGGCGTCATCAGAGGTGTGCAGGTTGGTCCCGCAGATGTCCCACCACACGCCTGCCACGTGCGCGTCGTCGTAGAAGACGTCGGCAGGGCCGTCGTCAATCACGACATCGCGGTCCCCGAATCCACTGGTCATCATGAGCCTTTCCCCGTCACCGCGCCACACGCCAAAGCACTAGTTCGGCAGCGTTCGAGAGCGTTAGGACTGGACGCGTGGGCGGCACGTTGCCGCTGTCCCGGGTGCCCATTCCAGGCTGCCGGGCTTGCTGCCGCTCATGCAGTATTCGCGTACGGCGGTCTTGACGTCCTCGATGGTGACGCGGGTTGCGTCCGGGTTGAACACGAGCGCTTCGGACGCCGTGGTGATCAGTTCTGCGTCGAAGGAGACGTCGCTGTCGGGTCTCGTGACATGCGGGTTGTGACCGTACTCCCCGGTGGGAAGCCAGCGTAGGACAGCACGTCCTGCGCTTCGGGGTCCGTTGCCGTCGATGCCGAACTGCATCACCGCGGGCTGGTCGACCGGGCCGATCTCCGCGAGGACGTGCATGCCGCGTGGGTTGTTGGTGGTCTCCAGATCGTCCAAGTGGAGATCCAGCTCGTCGAGGTCCGAGACGGTCGTGGGGTGACGGGAACCTTCGATGTCCTCGAAGGCGTAGCGCAGCCACACCGGGGTGAGCTGGTCTGGGGCGGGTCCAGTGATGGTGTGTTCGTGGCCGCTCTGCCACTGCAGTCTCGCGGGCTGTTGTCCTGTCTGTACGTACTCGCGGACGGCGTCCATGACGTGCTGGCCGGTGACCTGTGTAGCGTCCGGCTCGTACGCGACGATGTCCCCCATCGCGCTGAGATACAGGCCGTCCAGTACGACGTCGCTGTCGGCGGCCGGTGTCGCCGGGCCGCAACCGTACTGGCCAGTGGGGAGCCATCGGATCATGCCCCGGATGAAGACTTCTTCGTCAACTACTTGCGAGTCGAGACCGAACAGCAGCACCGGTGCGGTGCCGGCGGGTCCTATCTGGGCCGCGCACCAGTGGCCGCTGTCGCCGGTCGCCATGGTCATGTGGTCAAACCATGGGTCGAGGTCGGCGGGTGACGAGACGAGGTAGGGCTGATCAGGGTCCTCGGCGTCGATGTTGATGCCGATCTCGTAGCTCACTACTCGAGTATCCCTTCGCCTGTGCCTGTGTACGTGGCCCACCTGCGTACCTGCTGGTTCGGCCCGTCAGCCACGAATACGGTGAGCCGAGCGCCCTTCGGGATCATCGCTTCCAACTGCTCGTGGCAGGTGTTCTGCTTGTACTGAATGTTACCGGTCTGGTCGCGTGCGATCCGGCCCGTGCTCCTGCTTCGCAAGGGCTGCGAGGGGTTGCACGGTTCGTTGTTTATTGTCAGCGTGACGTTGCGCAGAGAGCGGTCCGCTCGCATCATCGCTGCCGTGTGCGCTTCCACATGGCTGAGGTTCGTGCCCCACCGGATTGCGGGGAACCTTTTCAGGCCGGGGGCACCGGCGTTGGGTCCCTTGAGCCCGGAGGTGATCACGCCGCCCAGCGAAGTGTTGTCCTCGTCGTCGTTGGTCGCGATCCCCGCTGTGGGTTCCGGGAGCCTCTGTCGCGACCACGCTTCGTTGTCTGGGCGTCGAGCGGGCAGCTCTCGACCCGCCTCGTCGACGTGCTCGGGGATGCCGACCCCGTAGGGTTGCCGAGCCGGTGGTGGCCGGCGACCGATGGGAGCAGCGACCGGTGTAGGTGTGTCTTCCCGCGGCGGTGGATGGCCGATCGTCGGCCGCGCTGGACCCGGTGGCGCGACCGGCGATGGTGGGTCAGCTCCGACATCGGTCAGGTACTGATCGAGTTTCGAGACGCAGGTCGCGAGCTGTGCCTGCGAGGTGGTCAGGCTGTGGGCGGCGCTCTGAACCGCGGCCAGGATCCCGGATGGACTGGTGTTGGTGGTTCCTGCCACGGTGGAGGCAATGGATCCGGTCGTAGTGTCTAGCCGCTGCTGGACGGTGCCGAGAAGCCGGTGGGTCTGATTGATCTGTTCAATGACGGCGCGGATCGCGGCCGCGACCTCGCCCATGCTCGCCACCTGACCACCCCCCGGGTGGCATCCTGCCGTCCTGACTGTCGTCCGCGCCACCCTCGCCCTGCGCGCCTTCGGGGAGCGCATCCCGGGTGGCACGTCTCAGTCATGCGAGGCCATGCCTGGCCCATTCCGGTGTCGCGTCGCACCGCGTGGCCGGTGCCGGCAGAGTGAGCCGGCATCCGGTCATGCCGTGGGCCGCGGCGCCGGGTCGACGGTGAGTTGGTCTAACCGCGCTGGGTCGATCTCGTCTTCTCTGCGGTGCGCCATCCGCGCGATCAGGTCCCGTTCGTCCGTGGTAATCGGGACCTTGTGCCTGGTCAGGTGTCCAACCAGGTTGCCCAGGAAGAACTGTGGTGCTTGCAGGTTGTCCTCGACGTCGTCGATGAGCATGTCGGTCCGGTCGCCGGGTGGCAGGCGGTCGACGAGCGCGTCGATCAGCTGCCCCGCGGCGTGCAGGAAGCGGACGCCGTTCATCGGTTCATCGTCGTCGTCGGTGACGTACTGGGCGTCGGCGGGGATGGCCGCGATCTGCTGTGCCACGGTCCCGGTGACGTTCCATGCGGTGTCGATGTCGTCGTGTACCAGGGTGAGTAGTCGCCCGACTTCGTGTAGCTGGTTGGTCAGGTCGGTGTGTCCCAGTCGGAAGCAGGTCCCGCGAGCGATCGTGAGATTCTGCGAGATCGGCTCGATGCGGCGGTGTAGTTCTCGCCATGCGTCGTGTGTGGCGGTGATCGCCGTCTGGGCGAGCGCGGCGGGTGGCGTGTCGGCGGTGTCTGACTGTGTCGTCATGTCCTGGGGTTTCTCGGGGCTCGCGTCGAAGTGCACTGTCGGCGCGGTTGAGCAGATCTCGATGTGCCCGAAGTCGCCGGTGAGCACGAAGGCGTCGCCGGCGCGGGTCAGTGTGTCGATGCAGCCGTGGTCGTGCTCGCCGGTCTCATCGGTGGCGGGCGCGGCGCCTTGGCCGACCCACAGCAGGCCCACGACCCGGTCGAAGCGGAGCGTGCCGCGGCGTGTGCAGTGCTGCTCTCCGGGGCCAGGTGGCTCGTAGTCGGGATGTCCCTGGCCGAGGACCAGGTCGCCTACGAGCGTGAGCTGGCTGGGTGTGGCCGCGATGCGCAGGACGTAGCTGTACTCCAGCAGCAGGTTCTCCAGCCCGGACCAGGCCGTGTACGTGTCGGTGGTGGTGCCTCCGTTGGTGCCGGCGCCCTGCCACACAGTGTCCATCAGCGGTGTTGTCCGTTGTTGATTTCGTTGCGGTAGAGGGCGAGGACGATGGCGTTGCCGCCGAGGTTGCCGAGTATGTAGCCGCCGATCAGGTCGAGGG
>JBAUUM010000657.1:0-16026 GCA_049582705.1 Actinocatenispora sp. | reverse complement strand
AGGGGACGCCCCGGTCCGGTGCGCCAGTGCCGACGCAGCCGCGGCACGACCAGGAACAGCAGCACGACCGGGGCGGGCCAGGCCCACAACAGGCCCTGCAGCCCGGTGGCCGCCGCGGTCACCCAGGCCACCAGTTCGAACAGCAGCCCGGTCACCGCGCCGTAGCCGAGGTCCTCGGGCAGGTTGCCGCGGCTGCCACGCAGGGCCCGGTGGCAGAGCGTCCCGGGCAGCAGCAGGCAGAGCAGCCAGTACGCGGCGTACCGGGCGACCGCGTTGCCGGCCGTGCCGGTGAGCAGCAGCGCGCCGACCAGCACGGCGGCGACGAGTGCCCAGGGCAGGATGCGCGCGACGGCGGTGCGGAACCGGTGGCGGGCTGGTTCGGCGGCGGGCGCCGGTCCGGGCATGGCGACGGGGTCCTCGGTGAGGATGGACGGACTCACCGGGTGCGCTGCCCGGCGCGCGCCGGGCCGTACGCGGCCCGTACCGGTCTGTGCGCGATGCCCGCCTCAGCCATGGACGGGCGACCCGGAGATCTCACGACGGTCCTCCCCGGCGCCGCCCGCGTCGGCGGCCTCCGAGTCGTACGCGATGTGGAAGCTGGGCCGGTTCTGCACGGTGGAGTAGATCCGCCCGACGTACTCGCCGAGCAGCCCGAGGCAGATCAGCTGCAGCCCGCCGAGGAACAGCACCGCGACGAACAGCGAGGTCCAGCCCGGCACCGTGGCGCCGTCGGCGTACACCACCACGCCGAACACGATCAGGGCCAGACAGAAGGCGAAGCTGACCACACCGAGCCAGGTCGCCAGCCGCAGCGGCGCCGCGGAGAAGGTGGTGAGGCTGTCCAGCGCGAGCCGGGCCATCATGCTGACCGGGTACTTGGTGCGGCCCGCGACGCGTTCCTCGCGGACGTAGCTGACCGTGCCGCTGGGAAAGCCGAGCGACGGCACCAGCATCCGGTACACGGGCCGGTGGTCCGGCAGGGCCAGCAGGGTGGCCACGGCGTTGCGGCTCAGCAGCCGGAAGTCGCCGGCGTTGCGCGGCACCCAGGATCCGACGACCCGCCGCATCATCCAGTAGTAGCCGCCGGCCGTGCTGCGCTTGAAGACGCTGTCCAGGCTCCGGTCGACCCGTACCCCGTAGACGACGTCGAGGGTGTCGCGCTGGGCGAGGTCCAGCATCTCCGCGATCTTCTCCGGCGGGTCCTGCAGGTCGGCGTCGATGCTCACCACGTACTCACCGCGGGCGGCGGTCAGGCCGGCGGTCAGCGCGGCCTGGTGGCCGGCGTTGCGGCGCAGCCGCACCACCCGCAGCCGGGACCACGTCTCGCGCGCCGTGGCGAGCTGCCGCGCGGTGGTGTCGGTGCTGCCGTCGTCGACGGCCACCACCTCGTACGTCGAGGCCAGGTCGTCCAGCACCGGGCGGAGCCGGTCGACCAGCGGACCGAGCGCGTCCTCCTCGTTGTACATCGGGATGACGACCGAGAGCAGCGGAGTCATGGCAGTCCCATCTGGTTACCCCACCGCGGGCGGCAGGGTGCAGCGCAGCACAGCCCGGCGGGTCGGTCGATCGTGTCCGGGCACGGGTGCCCGCGCACACCTCAGGCAGCCGGCGTACGTCATAGTTCGGACACACGGTAGTCGCAGTGTGGACCGTCCGTATCGATATCGGCATTTTGGTGTCGATGCCCGACCGATCGGTCAGCGGCCCGTCACCGCCGGGCCGGGGGCGCCGACCGGCCGATGCGGGCACGCGGGAGGATGGTGGCGGTAGGAGGGGGTGACCGGGAGCAGATGGCGGGTCGAATCCTGGACGCGGACATCGCAGCCGTGCGGGAGCGGGTGTCGATCGTCGAGGTGATCGGTGAGCATGTCACGCTACGTCCGGCCGGCAGCGGCAACCTGAAAGGTCTCTGCCCGTTCCACGACGAGAAGTCGCCGAGCTTCAACGTCACACCCGCCCGCAACGTGTACTACTGCTTCGGCTGCGGCAAGGGCGGCGACGCGATCGGCTTCCTCATGGAGGTCGACCACCTCACCTTCACCGAGGCGGTGGAGGGGCTCGCGTCGCGTGCCGGCATCACCCTGCGGTACGACGAGACCGGCGGTCCCAGCCGACCCCGGGAGGACGGCGGTGGCCGGAAGCGGCTCATCGCTGCGCACGCCGACGCGATGGCGTTCTACGCCGAGCGGCTCGTCGCCCCCGACGCCCGGACCGCGCGGGAGTTCCTCGCCCAGCGCGGCTTCGACCGGGACGCCGCCGCGCGGTACGGCTGCGGGTTCGCCCCGGACGGCTGGGACACGCTCACCAAGCACCTGCGCGCCAAGGGCTACCAGGCGCAGGATCTGATCACCGCCGGACTCATCCGGGAGGCCCGGTCCGGCAACCTCATCGACCGGTTCCGCCGCCGGCTGGTCTGGCCGATCCGCGATATCTCCGTTGACGTCATCGGGTTCGGCGCCCGGAAGCTGTTCGACTCCGACGACGGGCCCAAGTACCTCAACACCCCCGAGACGCCGCTGTACAAGAAGTCGCACGTCCTGTACGGCATCGACCAGGCCAAACGGGAGATCGCCCGGCAGGGTCGCGCGGTGATCGTGGAGGGCTACACCGACGTGATGGCCTGCCACCTCGCCGGCGTACCGACCGCGATCGCCACCTGCGGCACCGCGTTCGGTTCCGACCACATCGGTGTGCTGCGGCGGCTGTTGATGGACGCCAACGAGTTCGTCGGCGAGATCATCTTCACCTTCGACGGCGACGAGGCCGGCCAGCGGGCCGCGCTGCGGGCGTTCGCCGACGACCAGAAGTTCGTGGCCCGCACGTACGTGGCGATCGGCCCCGACAACATGGACCCGTGCGAGCTGCGGCTGGCCAAGGGCGACGTGGCCGTGCGGGACCTGATCGGCGGCCGGGAGCCGCTCATCGACTTCGCGCTGCGCAGCGTGCTGGCCCGGTACGACCTGGACACCGCGGAGGGGCAGTCGTTCGCCCTGCAGGCCACCGCACCGATGGTCGCCAAGATCAAGGACGAGTACCTGCGCCCCCGGTACGTGCAGAAGCTCGCCGGCCACCTCGGCATCGAGGTGGAGGAGTCCCGCCGTGCCGTCGCCACCGCGATGCGGGCCGGCAACGGCGGCGCGCCGACCCCGCCGCCGCGGACCACCCGGCCGGTCGCGCCGCCCGCGGACAGCCCGCAGGGCGTCGTGGAGCGGGAGGCGCTGAAGCTCGCCCTCCAGTACCCGGCGATGGCCGGGCCGCTGTTCGACGCGGTGAACGCGGCACCGTACTCGCACCCGCTGCACGCGGCGGTCCGGGAGGCCATCGCGGCGGCGGGCGGCGCGGCCGTGGCGACCGGCGGCGCCGGGTGGGTGGAGGCGGTCCGGGAGTCCTGCACCGACCTGGGCGGTCAGGCACTGATCTCGGAACTGGCCGTGGAACCGCTGCACTACGACGCCGAGCCGGACCCGCGCTACGTCAGCATCACCCTCGCCCGGCTCCAGCTACCCGAGATCAACCAGCGGATCAGGGAGATCAAGTCCCGGGTCCAACGGATCAACCCGGTCGAACGGAAGGACGAGTACCTGGCGCTGTTCGGTGAGCTGGCCTCACTGGAGCAGCACGCCCGCGGCCTGCGCGAACAGAACATCACCGCCCTCTGACCCGCGGCACCCCGCCGGCGGGCCGGCCGGGCGACACCGAGACGGGAGGGAGACGTCAGTGGGACTGCTGAGCCGCTTCCGGCGTCGTCAGCTGCCGGCCGAGGCACGCCGGCCGCTGGCCGACGGCGAGCACGTGGTCGCGTGGGCGCCGCACCGCGACGCCGGCTACCTGGTGGCCACCAACCACGGGCTGTGGCTGCCGGACCGGCCGGACCAGCTGCGCTGGCACGAGATCCACAAGGCGACCTGGTCCGGGCGCGACCTCGTCGTGGTGCCCGGCCGGCTGGTCGGCCCCGCGGGCTCGGCGCCCGACGCGCCGGTCGACGTCGTCGCCGACGAGGAGCCGACCCGGTACCCGCTGACCGATCCGGGCGGCCTGCCGCACCAGGTCCGCGTACGGGTGACCCGCAGCGTGGCGTACTCGACGCACCACGAGCTGCCCAACGGCGGCGTACGGGTGGTGGCCCGGCGGGTACCGGGGCACAACGGGCTGTCCTGGGCGGTGCGGTACGACCCCGGCACGTCGCTCATCGGCCCCGACCACGACCTGGTCGCCGAGCTGGTCGCCCAGGCCCGCTCGACCACTGAGACCGGCTGACCCGGACGCTCCCGCGGCGGGACGGCGGCAAGCGTTTTCCGCTTTCCTGTGTCGTACCGGGCCACTAGCGTGCCACCGTGCCCACCGACGAGCTCATCTCCGCGACCGGTCTGGTCAAGCGCTTCGGTGACTTCACCGCCGTGGCCGGCATCGACCTCGGCGTGCGGCGTGGCGAGGCGTTCGGGTTCCTCGGTCCCAACGGTGCGGGCAAGAGTTCCACGATGCGGATGATCGGCTGCGTCTCCCCACCCAGCGAGGGCGCGCTGCACATCCTCGGGATGGAGGCGGCCAGCCAGGGTCCGGCGATCCGGGCCCGGCTGGGTGTGGTGCCGCAGCAGGACTGCCTGGACGTGGAGCTGACCGTCCGGGAGAACCTGACCGTCTACGCGCGGTACTTCGGCATCCCCCGCCGGGTGGCCCGCGAGCGGGCCGACGAACTGCTGCGGTTCGTCCAGCTCGCCGACCGGGCCGACGACAAGGTGGAACCACTCTCCGGCGGCATGAAGCGGCGGCTCACCATCGCGCGGTCGCTGATCAACGAGCCCGACCTGGTGCTGCTCGACGAGCCGACCACGGGGCTCGACCCGCAGGCCCGCCACCTGGTCTGGGAGCGGCTCTACCGGCTCAAACGGCGCGGCGTGACGCTGGTGCTCACCACGCACTACATGGACGAGGCCGAGCAGCTGTGCGACCGGCTGGTGGTGATGGACGGCGGCCGGATCGCCGCGGCGGGCTCGCCGGCCGAGCTGATCGCCCGGTTCTCCACCCGTGAGGTCGTCGAGCTCCGGTTCGAGCTGGACGAGGCCGAGAGCGCCGACGACAGCGACGCGGCGGCGGCCCACGACGTCGCGGACCGGCTGGCCGGCCTGGCGGACCGGATCGAGGTACTGCCGGACCGGATCCTGCTCTACACCGCCGACGGCGACGCCGCCGTCGCCGGGGTCACCGGGCGGGGTCTGCGGCCCCGCTCGGTTCTGGTGCGCCGCAGCACGCTGGAGGACGTCTTCCTGCGGCTCACCGGCCGGACGCTGGTGGAGTGACGATGCGGACCGACGTCGTGTCCCGTCGCGCCGGACGGGACCGTGGTGTGCTGGGCGCGCTGCTGCACCATCCCGCCGGCCATGTCTTCGAGTACCACCTGGTCGGTTGGCGCCGCACCTGGTGGGGCACCGTGTTCTCCAGCTTCCTGCTGCCGGTCATCTTCCTGACCGGCATCGGCCTCGGGGTGGGCGGCTACGTCAACCGGGGCCACGGGCTCGGCGTGGACTACCTGAGCTACCTGGCGCCCGGGGTGCTCGCGTCCACCGCGCTCGGCATCGCGGTGAGCGAGTCGACCTACCGGGTCTACGCACAGTTCGAGTGGGACCGCACGTACGAGGCGATGCTCGCCACTCCGCTGCGGGTGATCGACCTGATCGTCGGCCAGTTGGCGTTCGTGGTGCTCCGTGCGCTGGTCGCGGTCGTGGTGTTCCTGCTGGTGATGGTCGGGTTCGGCACCGTGCACTCGGGGTGGGCGGCGGCGGTGCCGGTGGTCGGTGTGGTGCTCGCGCTGGCCTGCGCGGCGCCGGTCTTCGCGTTCACCGCCGCCCAGCAGTCGCCCAGCGGGTTCGCCGTGCTGCAGCGCTTCCTGATCATCCCGCTGCAGCTGTTCTCCGGCGTCTTCTTCCCGGTCGCCCAGCTACCGACGGTGCTGCGCCCGTTGGCGTACCTGTCGCCGCTGTGGCACGGCGTGCAGCTCTGCCGGGGGATGACCCTCGGCTCCCTGGCTCCGTGGCCGTCTGTGGGCCACCTGGCGTACCTGGCGGGGCTTGCCGTGCTGGGTGTCGTGCTGGCCCGCCGCCTGTTCGCCCGTCGGCTGGTGCGGTAGACGATGCTGACCGCCCTGCTCGGCTCCGTGCACTCGCGCCGCTCCGGCGCGGTCGTCGAACGCAACCTCGTGGTCCACCGGCGCGGCTGGATCGTGCTGGCGTCCGGCTTCCTCGAACCGCTGCTGTACCTGCTCTCCCTGGGCATCGGCCTGGGGCAGCTGGTCGGCCGGATCCCGGTGGCCGGCGGCAGCCTGCCGTACCCGGTCTTCCTGGCGCCCGCGATGCTCGCGGTCCAGGCGATGAACGCGTCGCTCGTGGAGACGACGTTCAACGTCTTCAGCAAGCTCAAGTACATGAAGCTGTACGACGCGGTGCTGGCCACTCCGGTGAGCCCGACGGAGATCGCCCTCGGCGAGATCGGCTGGTGTCTCGCCCGCAGCGGCCTCTACTCGGCCGCGTTCCTCGGCGTGATGGCCGCGATGGGTCTCACGCCGTCCTGGTGGGCCGTGCTGGCCTGGCCGGTGGCGGTACTGATCGGCTTCGCCTTCGCGGCCCTGGGCATGGCGCTCATGACGTTCCTGCGCGGCTGGCAGGACTTCGACTTCGTCATGGTCGTCATGATGGTGATGTTCATGTTCGCCGGCACGTTCGCGCCCCTCGGCGCGTACCCGAGCTGGTCACGTCCACTGGTCGAGCTGGCGCCGCTCTACCACGGTGTGGCGCTCACCCGGGCCCTCACCACCGGCGCGCTGAGCCCGTCGCTGTTCGGCCACGCGGCCTACCTGCTGGCCTGCTGCGGGTTCGGTCTCTGGCTCGCCGCGCGACGGATGCGCCGGCTGCTGCTGCCCTGACCGTCGTGCCCCGGCGCCGACTCGCGGCCGTGTCGCGCCGGGAGCCGTACCGCCGTGACGCGGCAGCGGCCCACGGCCGTGTCGCGCCGAGAGCCGTACCGCACGGGCCGCGGCCCGCGTCCCGTCTACCCGTGACTGGCGCCGTTGCGGCGCTGGTGCGACCGTTCGCTGCCGACCTTGTCCGGCGAGTACGGTTCGGAGCCGAACAGACGCTCGGCGATGCGGGTGTGGCCGAGGCGGGTGTCGGAGATCCGTTCACCGATCTTCTCGGTGATCACGTCCCGACCGGTGTGCGCCAGGCGGCCGGCCCGCGCCTGCACGAGTCCGGCGGTCTCCTGCACGGTCGGGTTGTCCTTCACCCGTCGTGCGGTGGCGACCAGCTGTTCGTACCGTTCCCGCCCGGCACGGGTGCCCAGCACGTATCCGATGCCGAGCCCGGCCAGGAACACCATCTTGGCGCGCATCACGACTCCCCTCGTTGACCGGCGGCGCTGCCATCCTCTGGATACCCGCGCCGCGGTCCCGTCGAAACCTTCGGCAAATGTATGCCGCCTGTTCCATCCTGCCTGCCGAGCGTGACGACCGCGGCGGGAACCGCCTCCGCGGGCGGTAGGAACCCCGGTGCTCGCGGTCATGCCGATCCTGTACTCTTACGCGGGTCGGTCACCTGTTGGTGGTCCCGATCCCGCGTAGCTCAATTGGCAGAGCAGCCGGCTGTTAACCGGCAGGTTCTTGGTTCGAGTCCAAGCGCGGGAGCTTTCCGATCTTCCGGTTTCTTCTCGCGCTGTGCGCGGCCTTCCTTTCGTGCTGAACGCGACTCTTCTCGCGCGCCGTGCACGACCTCTTTTCCGTGCACCCGCCCCGGCTTCGTTTCCGCGCGCGATCCTGCCGCTTCCGCGCGCGATCCTGCCGCTTCCGCGCGTACCGGCCGATCAGGTTCCGCGCACGGCCGGTCCGCGACGGACGCGGACGGGCCGCCAACCGGATGGCTGGCGGCCCGTACGACACGGTTCGGTGGCTGCGGCCTATTCGAGGTAGTCGCGCAGCAGCTGCGAGCGCGACGGGTGGCGCAGCTTCGACATGGTCTTCGACTCGATCTGCCGGATCCGCTCCCGGGTCACCCCGAACGCCTGGCCGATCTCGTCGAGGGTGCGGGGCTGGCCGTCGGTGAGGCCGAAGCGCAGCCGCACCACGCCCGCCTCCCGCTCGGACAGGGTGCCCAGCACCTGCTGCAGCTCGTTCTGGAACAGCGAGAACGACACGGCCTCGACCGCGGACACCGCCTCGGAGTCCTCGATGAAGTCGCCCAGCTGGCTGTCGCCCTCGTCGCCGATCGTCTGGTCCAGCGAGATCGGCTCCCGGGCGTACTGCTGGATCTCCATCACCTTCTCGGGGGTGATGTCCATTTCCTTGGCGAGTTCCTCGGGGGTGGGCTCGCGGCCCATGCTCTGCAGCAGCTCGCGCTGGAGACGGCCCAGCTTGTTGATCACCTCGACCATGTGCACCGGGATGCGGATGGTGCGGGCCTGGTCGGCCATCGCCCGGGTGATCGCCTGCCGGATCCACCAGGTCGCGTACGTGGAGAACTTGAAGCCCTTGGTGTAGTCGAACTTCTCCACCGCGCGGACCAGGCCGAGGTTGCCGTCCTGGATGAGGTCCAGGAAAGCCATGCCGCGTCCGGTGTAGCGCTTGGCGATCGAGACGACCAGCCGCAGGTTGGCCTCCAGCAGGTGGTCCTTGGCGCGGACGCCGTCCCGCTCGATCTGACGCAGCTCGCGGCGCAGGTCGTGCGGGATCTCCTCGCCGGCCTCCTCCTTGGACCGCAGCAGCTCCGAGGCGTAGAGCCCGGCCTCGATCCGCTTGGCCAGCTCCACCTCCTGCTCGGCGTTGAGCAGCGGTACCCGGCCGATCTGCTTGAGGTAGGCGCGTACCGAGTCGGCGGAGGTGGTCAGCTCGGCGTCTTTGCGCGCCTGGCGCAGGGCCTCGGACTCCTCGTCGTCCCAGTCGAAGTCGTCGCCGCCCTCGCCGTCGCCGTCGGACTTCTTGCCGCGACCGGCGGTCTTCTTCGCGGTCTTCTTGGTCGCCTTCTTCGCCGGCTTGCGGGCCGGCGCCGACGCGGCGGCGGCCTCCTCGGCGGCGACGGACGGGTCGACCAGGTCTGCGTCCGCCGCGGCCACGACCTCGTCGACGGGAGCATCGCCGTCGGTCGCGGGCCTCGCGGCACGCGGTGCGGCCTTGGCGGCGGCCTTCTTGGCCGCCTTCGCGGCGGGCTTGGTCGGCGTGCCCTCGGTCGAAGCGGCCGCGGTCGACTCACTCTTCGCATTCGACGAGGAACTCGCCGAAACGGGTTGGGTCACCTTGGACGGGTTGGTGGGGCTCGCGGCCGGCGTGCTCCGGGAACTCACCTCGGGGCGCCCGGGGGTCGGGCCGGTGCCGGCGCTGCTGCTCTTCGGTGGTGTCGGCCGGCTCGGCGTCCGCCGCCGGCGTGCGGCGGCGCCGGCGGAACCGTCGACCACCACGGTGACGCCGGCCTGCGCCAGCGCCTTGAGGATCTTCCGTCCCTGCGCCGGCGAGACCTCAGCCGCAGCGAGGACCTTGGCGACGTCAGCGGACGGCAGATGCCCGGACGCGTCGGCCTGAGCGACGAGCGAGTCGGTGACGGCGCGGACGTCGGAACCGTTGGAGGATGCGGCTTCGGACACAAACGACCTTCCAGAGGAGACGAGAACACCACCCGGGCTAGTCACAACCGGTCATGTTCTCCAGCAGGGCCACGGGCTTCGCGGTGCTCACCGCAGGGACCGGCGTGAAGTATAACGAGGTGAGGCTCAGGTGGCCTTCCGACGCATCGGACGCCGGACCGAACGGATGAGGGTCCGCGGGTCTCTTCCTGCGACCGGCTGCCCCCGTTGCGGCGTATCTCACTGACATTGCACCTCAGCATGCGTCTTGTTGTCTGGCTGTTTTGCCAGGATGGCGAGATGAATACGCCCTGTCCGGCGAGTACCTTGCGCGTCGAGACCCTCCCGTTGCCGGTGGCCGCGGTGGGTCCGGTGAACCCGTTACCGCCCGTCGCGGAGCGGCCTCCCGCGCCGTACCGGCTGGTCGAGGAGTCGCTTCCCGCCGATATCATGCGTAATGCCCGTTATGGCGGCGTAACCACGCTGATGCCGTACCTGATGCAGGATGGGTACACCCGTTCCCGGCAGCCGGGCGGCCTGCGGGTCGCCGTGCTCGACAACGGCGTCCTGCGGGCCACCTTCGCGCTGGAACTCGGCGGCCGGCTCTGGTCGTTGGTCGACCTGCGCACCGGCCGCGAACTGCTGTACCGCAACCCAGTACTGCAACCCGCGAACCTGGCGTTGCGTAACGCGTGGTTCGCCGGCGGCGTGGAGTGGAACATCGGCACCCGCGGGCACAGCCCCACGACGTGCTCGCCGGTGCACGCCGCCCGTGTCGCCGGACCGGGCGGGGTGCCGATGCTGCGGTTGTGGGAGTACGAGCGGATCCGGGGTACGGTTTTCCAGGTGGACGCCTGGTTGCCGGAGGGCGCCGGTGCGTTGCGGGTGCATGTGCGCGTCCGCAACACCACGCCCGACACGGTGCCCGTCTACTGGTGGTCCAACACCGCCGTCGCCGAGGACGTCCGCGTCCTCGCCCCGGCCGTGCGGGCCTTCTGCACGTCGTACGACGGCTCCGTCGCGACCCGGCCCGTCCCCGTGCAGGACGGTACGGACCGGTCCTACCCGGCGCGCAACCGCGACGCGGCGGACTACTTCTTCGACACCGCGGGCCTGGTCAGGCCCTGGATCGTGGCCGTCGACCGTACTGGGGCCGGCCTCGCGCAGACCTCCACGGCCCGGCTCGCCGGTCGCAAGCTGTTCGTCTGGGGACAGTCCACCGGCGGCCGGCACTGGGTCGACTGGCTGAGCCCCGGCAACGCGGGCTACGCGGAGATCCAGGCGGGCCTGGCCGCCACCCAGTACGAGCACCTGCCGCTGCCGCCCGACCCCGCCGGGTGGAGCTGGCTGGAGACGTACGGCCCGGTGCGGTTGGACCCGGACCTGGCGCACGGTGACTGGACCTCGGCGTGCGCGCACGCCGACGCGGTACTCGCGGGGCAGCTGCCGGCCGGGTCGCTGGACGCCGAGCTGGCCGAGGCATCGGCACTTGCCGACGTCGCGCCCGAGGAGTCGCTGTCCGACGGCACCGGGTGGGGTGCCCTGGAACGGCACCGCCGGGCGGCCGGCGGCCTCGACTGGTGCGACGAGACCGGTACCCCGTTCGACGACCGGACCATCGGCGACGAGCAGCGTGCCTGGCTGTCGTTGCTCAGTACGGGCACCCTGCCCGACGCCGACCCGGCCGGACCGCCCGCGTCGTACGTCGGCGGTGCGGGCAGCGAGGCGGACTGGTCGGGCCGGCTCGCCGGGCTGACCGGGTGGCTTGCCGCGTACCACCGGGCGGTGCTGGCGCACCAGCTCGGCGACCGCGCGGCGGCCGAGGCCGGCTACCGCGAATCATTGGCGGCGTCCGGGTCGCCGTGGGCGCTGCGCGGACTGGCCGTGCTGCGCCGGGCCGACGGGTCCGCCGCCGACTCGGCCGACCTCCTGGTCCGGGCGCACCGAGCGACGCCCGGTCACTGGCAGCTCGCCGTCGAGGCCGCTGACGCACTGCTGGCCGCGGACCGGGCGGCCGACTGCCTGGCGCTGGTGGACGCGCTGCCGGCCGGGGTGCGGGAGCATGGCCGGATCCGGCTGGTGGAGGTACGGGCCGCGCTCGCGGCCGGTGGCCTGGACCGGGCCCGGGACATCCTGGAGTCCGGCCTCACCGTCGACGACATGCGGGAGGGTGAGACCAGCCTGGACCTGCTCTGGGAGCAGGCGTTCGGCGACCGGCCGGTGCCGGCCCGGTACGACTTCCGGATGCACCGCCGTTCAGGCGCCGCCGCCACCGTCGACGGTGAGCACCTGGCCGTGGATGTTCGTGTCGGCGAGCAGCAGCATGCGGATCGTCGGTAGCACCTGCTCGGGCTCGGTGAGCCGGCCCGTCGGGGTGCGGCGCACGATCGCGTCCAGCTCGGTACTGCCCAGCACCGCGGACATCTCCGAGGCGAAGAAGCCGGGCGCCACGCAGTTGACCAGCGCGCGGTCCCGCAGCTCCCGGGCCAGCGACCGGGTCGCCGCCTCCATGCCGCCCTTCGTGGCCGAGTAGGCGACCAGCCCCGGGAAGCCGCGCTGGGCGCAGATCGAGGTGATGTTCACGACCCGGCCGCGCAGTCCCTTGGCCAGCAGCCGGCGGACCACCAGCCGGGTCAGCAGCAGCGGCGCGGTCAGGTTCGTCTCGATCAGCCGGGCGATCGCGTCCGGGTACGTGTGCACGTGCAGCGAGTCCTGACCGATCGCGGCGTTGTTCACCAGGCCGTCGACCGGACCGAGGGTCGACTCGGCGCGGCGGACGAAGGCGGCGACCGCCTCGCGGTCGGTGATGTCGACCGGCGCGGCCAGCACCTGTTCGGGCACCCGCGCGGCCACCTTCTCCAGCTCGGGCGTGACGGTGCGCGCGAACGCGGCGACCCGCAGCCCCTGGCTCACCAGGTCCTCGACGATGGCCAGGCCGAGGCCGCGGGAGCCGCCGGAGACGAGTACGACGGACGAGGGCGGTACGACTTCGTTGGTCAGTTCAGACATCGCTCTTCAGAGACTCCTTGACAGGAATGTCGGGCAGCACGCGGATGCGGCGGGGCACCGCGTGTTCGGCGAGCCGGTCGGCGGCCCAGAGCTGCAGGGCGGTGCCGTCCAGGGAGCCGTCGGTGACGATCTCGGCGGCGACCACCTGACCCACCAGCGGCGCGCGCCGGCCGCTGACCCGGGCCCAGCGGACCGCCGGGTGGGTGAGCAACAGGTCGCGGATCGCCCCGGCGGAAACCTTGGAGCCGCCCACGTTGATCTCGTCCCCGGCGAGGCGCCCGGTGATCAGCACCCGGTCGTCGTTCTGTTCGGCACGGTCGCCGGTGTGTACCCACTCGTCCATGCCGGCCCCCCGGTGCGGGGAGCGTACCAGCAACTCGTTGTCCACAACGGACAGTTGGACCTTGCCGTTGACGGCACGGTCCAACCAGGACCGGGGGAAGCCGGCGCGTCCGTCGTGCACGACGATGGCCGCGCCCACCTCGCTGGAGGCGTAGATCCAGCTGATCCGCGCCGCCGGGAACGTCTCCGAGAGGACGTCGAGGATCGACTGGTCCACCGGTTCGCCGCCGAGGGTGATCTGCTGGAGCGGCAGCCGGGACAGCAGTTCGCCGTGCCGGTACAGGCTCTGCCGCCAGAACGTCGGGGTGCCGGACACCGCGGTCACGCCGTGCTCGCCGGCGTCCAGCGGCCAGTCGTCCAGCCGGCGCGGGTCGGTGATGACGAGATCCTGACCCGGCTGGTGCAGCGACAGGGTGATCAGCTGCCACCACGCGTACGTGCCCGGCGAGTACGGACAGAGCCACACCCGGGGCGGCTGGGTGTCCCGTACCGTCGTCAGGCTGGTCAGGGTGTGCGCGATGCGCTTGGGGCGACCGGTGGTGCCGCTGGTGAGGATCCACAGCCGGCCCGGCTCGGGTTCCCGGGTCGGTTCGGTCGTCTCGGCCCCGGACAGGCCGAAGCCGTCCGCCAGGAGCTGGTCGCGCAGCTGGTCGTCCACCCTGGACAGTGCGGCGACGAGGAGTTCCGTGTCGTACCGGACGTGGTGGCGCACCGCGCGCAGCGCCGTCTCGACGTCGTCGGCCAGCACGGCGGCCGGGTCCGGCGGTGTCGGGCCACCGGCCAGTGCGAGCTGCCCCCAGCTGGTGACCTGGGAGCCGAACGCGATCCGGTTCCCGTCGCCGGCCGGCGGCCCGCTCACGCCGCGGCCTGCAGCTCGGCGAGGAAGTCCAGTACGTCACCGACGGTGCGGATGTTGCGCAGCCCCGGCGCGTCGAAGTTGAGTTCGCGGTCGATCTCGTCCTCCACCCGCAGCGCCAGCTCGGAGAAGTCGAGGGAGCGGAAACCGACGTCGCGCAGATCGGCGCCATCGTCGTCCGGCAGGGTCTTGCCCTGACCGGCGAGGACCTGCGCCATCAGCGCCCGGATCTGGGCGCGGTCGATCATGGAAACGGCGGCGGACGGTTCTGTGCTGTTCATTTCCCGTAAACCTTCGGCTCGCTCGGCAATAACATGTCAGATGGCCTGCAATGTAGCGTACAAAGCGCATTGCACGATGAACAATCTGGAGAGTGGCGTGCTACGCGAGGCTCAACGGCAGGACCTCGAAAACATCCGCCGGTGGCGCAATCATCCGCGCGTGCGCGAGGTGAGCTTCACCCGGCACGAGATCACCGCCACGGAACACGGCGCATGGTGGGCGAGGCTCGCCGATGATGAGACCCGTCGGTTGCTGGTGTTCGAATGGGACGGCATTCCGACGGGCGTGGTTCTTTTCGAAAAAATTCATCTGAACGGGGTTGACCCCGGCGCGCGGAGCGCCTCCTGGGGTTTCTATCTCGACGTCGACGGGCTCGACGAGCGCGGCATCGGCCTGACCGCCTGGCTGGGTGTGCAGCGGGAGGCCCTGGACTACGCGTTCGGCACTCTCGGTGTCGATATGCTCACAGCTGAGGTGCTCGAGGACAACACGGCGGTACGCCGCGCCAACCGTCGGTTCGGGTTCGTCGAGGGACCACCCGCCCAGCGCGACGTCGGCGACCGGACCGTCCAGTACCGGACGATCAGCCTGCGTCGCGACCAGCGACGCGCCACGAACAGGGAGAACGCATGAGCCGCCCGCAGATCCAGATCGGCAAGGTACCCGTCGGACCGGACCAGCCGCCGTTCGTCATCGCGGAGATGTCCGGCAACCATGACGGCAGCCTCAACCGGGCGCTGGACATCGTCCGGATGGCGGCGGACTCCGGCGCGCACGCCATCAAGCTGCAGACCTACACCGCCGACACGATCACCGTCGACGTGGACCTGCCGCAGTTCCGGCTCTCGGCCGACCACAAGCTCTGGCCGGACCGGCGGCTCTACGAGCTCTACCAGGAGGCGCACACCCCGTGGGAGTGGCACGAGCCGATCTTCGCACTGGCCCGTGACCTGGGGCTGGAGGCGTTCTCCAGTGCCTTCGACCCGACCTCGATCACGTTCCTGGAAGGGCTGGACGTCCCTGCGTACAAGGTGGCGTCCTCGGAGGTGACCGACCTGCCGCTGGTGCGGGGCATGGCCGAGACCGGCAAGCCGCTGATCATCAGTACCGGGATGGCGACCCTCGCCGAGATCGACGCCGCGGTACGCACCGCGCGGGCGGCCGGCAACGAGTCGCTGATCGTGCTCGGCTGCACCACCTCGTACCCGGCGCCGGCCGAGGACAGCAACCTGCGCACCCTGCCGGTACTCGCCGAAGCGATGGACACCCAGGTCGGGCTCTCCGACCACACGCTGGGCATCGGCGCGGCCGTCGCCGCCGTGGCGCTCGGCGCCACCGTGGTCGAGAAGCACGTCACGCTGTCCCGCGCGGACGGCGGCGTCGACTCGGCCTTCTCGCTGGAACCCGACGAGCTGGCCCTGCTGCGCCGCGAGACCGAGACGGCCTGGCGGGCCCTGGGCCGGGTGCACTTCGGCCCCGTCGACATCGAGGCCGAGGGCCTGCGCTTCCGCCGCTCCCTGCACGTGGTGACCGACGTACGGGCCGGTGAGCAGGTCAGCGCCGACAACGTGCGCTCGATCCGGCCCACCGGTGGCCTGCCGCCGGACGCGATCACCCAGGTGCTCGGCCGTACGTTCCGCGCCGACGTCGCGAAGGGCACCCCGGTCAGCTGGGATCTGTTCTGACGGCGCGGGTTCCGTTGCTCTGGCCCGGCACCCACCTCGCCGCTCGCATGCATTTTCCCCCTTTCTACCTTATGTACCACTTGCATGAAGCGTACAAAACGGGCAAATGCATGTAGTCGATCTTGTCAGGTGGGCATTTTCCCGTTTTGTACGTTGAGCAGATTCGCCCAGAACGTAGATAACGGGAAAATGCCAACTGGGCGTACCCGGAGGTTTGCCCGCGCCGCTGCCCGCAGCCGCGCCGCTGCCCGCAGC
>JBAUUM010000656.1:0-1743 GCA_049582705.1 Actinocatenispora sp. | reverse complement strand
CGCGCGGGCCGAGACCAGCGCCCGGCTGATGTGGGCGGCCTGCCGCGCGCACCCGTGGCTGGCGCACGCGCTGTCGATGACCCGCCCGCAGGCGATCCCGCACGGGATGGACCACACCGAGTGGCTGCTCGACGCGCTGAACGGCCACGACCTGGACCTGGACACGAAGATGCACATCGGCATCACGCTGCTGGGCTACGTGCGCGGCGCTGCGGTCAACATCGAGCCGGAGCTGCGCGCCCGGCAGGACAGCGGTCTCACCGACGAGGAGTGGATGCTCACCCAGAAGCCGGCGCTGATGGCCGTCGCCGGGCCCGACCGGTTCCCGCACCTGGTCCGGACCATGCGCACCGAGGTCGACGTGACGATCGACTCGCTGTTCGAGTTCGGCCTGCACCGCTTCCTGGACGGCCTGGAGGTCTTCCTCCGGCGCGGTTGACAATAGTTTCCATTCTATGCAACTATTGCCGATGTGGCTATCGATGATGGCGAGGTCGCGACCGTACTGCGGGCCCTCGCGGACCCGGCCCGGCTGCGGGTCGTCGCGCTGCTGAGCCAGGCACCGCGGCGGGCCGGCGAACTCGCCGACACCCTGGGCGTACCGCCGCCCACCATGAGCAAACACCTGCGCGCGCTGCTCGACGCGAGGATCGTCGCCGACGAGCGGCACCCCGAGGACGCCCGGGTACGGGTGTTCCGGCTACGGCAGGAATCCCTCGTCGCCGTGCGGGCCTGGCTCGACCAGCTCCAGGCGCACTGGGACGAACAGCTCGCGTCGTTCAAGGACCACGTCGACAGGAAGGCGAACCGATGAGTACCACGGAGGAACGGTCGATCTCGTCGACGGTCGACGTGTCCGTCGACCCCGCCACGGCGTTCGCCGTGTTCACCGAGGAACTGGACCTGTGGTGGGTACGCGGCCCGATCAACCACTTCGCCGGCGGCCGGGCGCGGGAGATGCGCTGCGAACCCGGCGTCGGCGGCCGGCTGCTGGAGGTGTACGACGACGCCACCGGCGACGCGCTGGAACTCGCCCGCATCACCGCCTGGGAACCGGGCCGGCTGCTCGGGTTCCGCAGCTCGGTCGACGACGTCGAGACCGAGGTCCGGTTCGCCGCCACCGACACCGGCACCACCGTACGGGTGGTGGCGACCATCCCGGCGGGTGGCGAGGACAAGGGCGGCACGACCTGGGTGCGGGTCATGCCGAAGTGGTTCGGGCCCTGGTGCGACACCCGCGACGAGAGGCCCCACGAGGTCGTGGACCTGGCCCGGTTGGCCCTCGGCGTCTCGTACGCGAGGCCGGCCGCGGCGGCCCGCTGGCTCGCCGGCACGCTCGGCCTCACCTCGCCCGACCCGCTGCCCGACGGCGAGGACCCGTTGTCGGACAACGAGTACGGCCATCCGTGGATCGAGTTCCGGATCGGCAACAGCTCGCTGATGGTGTTCAGGCTCGACAAGGACGGGCCGCGGGTGCCCACCCACATGCCGTGGATCTACGTCGACGACGTCGAGGCGCACCACCGACGGGCCACCGGGCACGGCGCCACGATCGTCGAGGACCTCAGCAGCCCGTGGGGCCTGCCGTTCTACGTGGTCGAGGACCCCGAGGGGCACCGCTGGACCATCGCGCAGGCCCGCCCCACCCAGCGCTGAGCCGCACCCGCCGCGCACGGCACGGCGCCACGACGACGCGGCGACGCAGCGACGCGGTGACGCAGCGACGGCCGGTCCCACCTCGTG
>JBAUUM010000655.1:0-6209 GCA_049582705.1 Actinocatenispora sp. | reverse complement strand
GCGCCCGGGTCCACGTCGGGGGCTGCTTCCGGATCCGGGGCCGGCGGCGTGTCCACCTCGGCGGCGGCCCGTCTCGTGGTGTCCGTCGCCGGCAAGGTACGCCGCCCGGGCCTCGTCCGGTTGCGGCCCGGATCCCGCGTGGCGGACGCGATCTCCGCGGCCGGTGGCCTGTTGCCGGGCGCCGATGCCGGGCTGCTCAACCTGGCCCGCAAGGTCGTGGACGGCGAGCAGATCCTGGTCGGGGTCACCCCGCCGCCGGGCGCGGTCGGCCCGGCCGGCGCGCCGGACCAGGCGGCGAAGATCAACCTCAACACGGCCACCAGCGCCGACCTGGACAAGCTTCCCGGCATCGGACCTGCTCTGGCGCAACGCATCCTCAGCTTCCGTACCGAGCACGGCGGGTTCCGCTCCGTCGACGAACTGAAGCAGGTCAGCGGCATCGGTGACGCGCGGTTCGCCGACCTGAAGGATCTGGTGACGGTGTGACGGCCGGGATGAGTGTCCACTCTGGACATAAACGTGGCACGGGCCCGGGCGACCCGAAGGATCCCGGCGCACGGAGTGCGTCCGGGGACCGGCGCCACAGGCCGGGAGCCGACTTCCGGCTCGCCGGACTGGCACTCGGCTGCTGGTTGGCGATCCTCGTCGCCATCCGTGCCGCACCAGGCACCGCCGCGCTGCTCGGTGTCCTCGGTCTCGGGTCGGCCGCCGCGCTCGGGGCCGGCTGGTGGGTTCTGCTGCGGAGGCAGGGGATCCGGCCGCTGCCCGGCGGCTACCGGGTCGCGGGCCTGGTCCTGCGCCTCCTGTTGCCGGTCCTGCTCGGCGCCGGGAGCGGCGCGCTGGCCACCGCCGCCCGGACACAGCTGCGCGACCGGGGCGAGCTGGCGACGCTGGCCGCCCGCTCGTCATTGGTACGCGCGGAGCTGACACTCACGAGCGATCCGATCCGGGTGCGGCATGCCGCCTTCGGGCCACCGACCTGGATGGCCGAGGCCACGATGCGGCGGTACACGGCGCTCGGCACGGTGGCGGCCCCGGTCCGACTCCACGCACGGGTCCTGGTCTTCGGCACCGGCGACCGGTGGCGGAGCCTGCTCCCCGGTCAACCACTGTCGACGACCGCGCGTCTGACTCGGCCGCAGCGAGCCGACCTGACCATGGCCGTCCTGTCCGTACGGGCGCCGCCTCACCTCACCGGACGGCCCCCGTGGTACCAGCGGTTCGCGGGCCGTCTACGGGCCGGCCTGAGGGAGGCATGCCGCGGCCTACCGGCTGCGCCGGGTGGACTGCTACCGGGACTGGTCGACGGGGACGTCAGCACGTTGGACCCGGCCGTCACGCAGGACTTCACCACGGCGGGCATGACCCATCTCACTGCGGTCAGCGGGTCCAACGTCGCGGTGGTCACCGCATTCATCCTGCTGTTGGCGCGGTGGGGGAGGGCCGGCCCGAGGGCCGCCGCGATCGCTGGACTGCTCGGGACCGTGGGGTTCGTGATCCTGGCGCGGCCGGATCCCAGCGTGCTGCGCGCGGCGCTGATGGGCGGACTGGGCCTCGTCGCCCGTGGGGCGAGCCGACCACGCGCCAGCCTGCCGATCCTCGGTTCCACCGCGTTCGTACTGCTGGTCGCCGATCCGCAGTTGGCGATCGAATGGGGGTTCGCGCTGTCGGTCCTGGCCACCCTCGGACTCCTGCTGTTCGCGCCGGCCTGGCGCGACGCGCTGCGTCGTCGTGGCGTGCCGGCCGGGCTCGCCGAACTCGTCGCGATCTCCCTGGCGGCACACGTGGCGTGCGCCCCGGCCATCGCCGGTTTCACCGCCACGGTGGGCATCGCCGCGATCCCGGCGAACGTCCTTGCCGAGCCGGCGGTGGCGCCGGCGACGATGCTCGGGGTGGGGGCCGCCGCGCTGTCCCCGGTCAGCCCGTCCATCGCGCACCTGCTCGCCTGGCTGGCGTGCTGGCCGTGCTGGTGGCTCGTCCTGGTGGCCCGGTACGCGGCCCGGGCGCCCGCGGCGGTGCTGTCCTGGCCGGGCGGCATCCTCGGCGGGCTCCTGCTCGGCGCGGTACTGATCGGGCTGGTACTCCTCGCCGGCCACCGGACACTGCGGCGGGTACTGCTGATCGTGGTGCTCGCCGCGCTGCTGGGCGCGGCCCCGGTCCGGGTCCTGACCGGCGGTTGGCCGCCGGCGGGCTGGATCCTGGTCGCCTGTGACGTCGGCCAGGGCGACGGGCTGGTGCTCAACGTAGGGAGTGGGCAGGGGATCGTGGTGGACACCGGGCCGGAACCGATCGCCATCGACCGCTGCCTCCGGCAGCTCGGTGTCCGGTCCGTCCCGCTGCTGGTACTCACCCACGACGACGCCGACCACGTCGGTGGCGTCGACGGGGTGTTCCACGGCAGACACGTGTCGGCGGTGGCTGTCTCCCGCTTCGAGGGCACGGCCGGTGGCCGCGGCAGGATCCTGCGCGCGGCGGGTCGGCAGCGGCTCACCCCGTTCGCCGCGGTGCCCGGATGGTCCTATCGGGCCGGTGCGCTGCGGCTCACCGTGCTCGGCACGCCCGGGGTGCTGACCGGGACCGAGTCCGACACCAACAACAACTGCGTGGTGCTGCGAGTGGTCGGGCACGGCGTCTCGGCGCTGCTCACCGGCGACGCCGGTCCCGAGGAACAGGCCGCCCTGCGGCGCGAGGGTGCCGTGTTGCACGCCGACGTCCTGAAGGTCGCCCATCACGGCAGCCGGAACCGGGACCCCGGTTTCGTCGGAGCCGTGGCACCACGACTGGCGGTGGTCTCGGTGGGTGCCGACAACGACTACGGCCAACCCAACGGCCCGCTGCTCCGAGAGATGCGCCGCGCCGGCATCGAGGTCTTCCGGACCGACCGCGACGGTGACGTGGCAGTGGTCGCCACCGCCGGAGGCGGCGTTGCGGTGGCGCGGCACGGGCTGCCGCCCGGTCGTGACCCACCCTGAGCACGCTCGCTCCAGACCGTGCTTCAGGTCGCGCTCACGTGCCCGGCGGCGGTCACGTCCGCGCATCCGACGTGTCAGGATGGTGCCGTGACTGCCACCGTTCCACCGGTCCGTCTGGTCCTCGGTGACGAGGAACTTCTCGTCGCCCGCGCGGTCGCGGCCGTGGTCGCCGCCGTCCGTGAGACGGAACCCCACGCCGAGGTCCAGGAGTGCGAGGCGGGAGCGCTCACCGCCGGCGAGCTGGCCGTGCTGACCAGCCCGTCGCTGTTCGGCGGTCGTCGGATCGTCGTCGTCCGGAACGCTCAGGACGCGAAGAAGGACCTTGTCCCGACGCTGCTCGGCTACGCCGGGCACCCGGTGGACGATGTCTGCCTGGTGATGACCCACCTGGGCGGCAACAAGGGCAAAGCGATCGCCGACGACCTCCAGAAGCTCGGGGTCGACGTGGTCCGGGCGGCGAAGATCACCCGACCGCGGGAACGGGTGGCCTTCGTCCGGGACGAGGTCCGTCAGCTCGGTGGCCGATGCCCGGAGGACGCCGCCGAGGCTCTGCTCGCGGCGATCGGCAACGACCTGCGTGAGCTGGCCTCCGCGTGTTCACAGCTGGTCGCGGACACCGGCGGCTCGCTGTCCGTGGAACTGGTCAACCGCTACTACCAGGGCCGTGCCGAGGTGAGCGGCTTCACCGTCGCGGACGCCGCCATGGTCGGTGACGCGGCCGGGGCGCTGGAGGCGTTGCGCTGGGCGCTGCACGTCGGGGTGGATCCGGTGCCGATCGCCGACGCTCTGGCCGACGGGGTCCGCACCGCGTCCCGGGTCGCCGGCGCGCGGGGCAACGCGTACCAGCTGGCCAGCAAGCTGGGGGTGCCGCCGTGGAAGGTGGAACGGGCCCAACGGCAGGCGCGGGGCTGGCTGCCCGAGGGCCTCGCGCAGGCCATGCACGCCGCGGCGGCGGCCAACGCGGATGTCAAGGGTGGCGCGGAGGACCGGGCGTACGCGCTGGAGCGTGCCGTGCTCGCCGTCGCCGGAGCGCGACAGGTCGGGCACCCGGACCGTTGAGTATCGCCACCCGGTAGCGGGCATCATTGCGGCATGGCCGCGATGACCGAGCAGGAGTGGCGTGCGTTCGTGCTCGCCGGCACCCGTACCGCCAAGATCGCCACCGTCCGCCGTGACGGTCGCCCGCACGTGACACCCGTCTGGTTCGTCCTGGACGGCCCGGACCTCGTTTTCACGACCTGGCACGAGTCGGTCAAGGCCCGCACCCTGCGAGCCGACGGTCGGGCTGCGGTCGCCGTCGACGACCAGCAACCGCCGTACTCGTACGTGCTGCTGGAGGGTGAGGCACGCCTCATCGAGGACGCGGCGGACATGCGGGAGTGGGCCACCAGGATCGGTGCCCGCTACATGGGTGCCGACCGTGCCGACGAGTTCGGCAGCCGCAACGGCGTCGCCGGTGAGCTGCTGGTCCGGATGCGCATCGACAAGGTGCTCGCGGAGCGCGACATCGCCGACTGACCACCGCACGGGCTTCCCCGCGCGGCACCACGTTGATCGGCGCGCGGTGGTCCGGGCACGGCACCACGTTGACCGGCGCACGGGCCGACCCGCGACACCACGCTGACGGGCGCGCGGTGGTCCGGGCACGGCACCACGTTGACCGGCTGGCCATCACGCGGACTGGCCGCGCGCGACATCCGGGCACAGCAAAAGCGGGGCTGTCAGCATCGTGCGACGGTGACAACCCCGCCCTTGGAGAACGAGCTCAGGCGGAGAGCGCCTCGAACCGCTTGGCGATGGCCGACTTGCGGTTCGCCGCCTGGTTCTTGTGGATGACGCCCTTGCTCACAGCCTTGTCCAGCTTGCGGGAGGCGTCGCGCAACGCGATGCCCGCCTTCTCCGCGTCGCCGGCTTCGGCCGCCGTACGGAACGAGCGGACGGCAGTCTTCAGCGACGACTTGACCGCCTTGTTGCGCAGCCGGCGCTTCTCGTTCTGCCGGTTGCGCTTGATCTGGGACTTGATGTTCGCCACGCGACAGCCTCAGTCTGGTCGAGTTTGATTCGGTGGACCGCCGGAACTCCCTCTCGGGAATCCCGGCAATCGGATGCGTGCCCACGTCACTCTCGTGACAACACACGCGAGGTGCCAGGCTACCAGCCGCGACTTCGGCCCGGCAAAACGCCCGCGTCCCCCCGGGTACGACCAGCGTCCCCGCGCCATGGTGCGACGCCCGCCGCGGGTCGTCACACGGCCGGGTCCATCGCGGCGCGCAGCGTGGCGAGCGCGGTCAGGGTCACCAGTACGTCCTGGTCAGGGCCATCGTGGCCGGGCCAGGACCCGTCCGGGCGTTGTGTCGGGCGCAATGCCTCCCGGACCGCCGCCGACGCCGGATGCTCGACCGGTACGCCGGCCGTGCCGAGCACCCAACCGCACCAGGCCCAGTCGGCCGGGCTGAGGGTGTCGTCCGGCCACCGGATCCGGTCGAGCAGCCGGTCCGCGGTCGCCCGGTCACCGCACCGCCAGCAGAGCCCGGCGGCCAACCAGTGGGTGACCAGGAACGACGGCAGGGTGCCGGCCTCGGACACCTCCCCACCGACGAGTCGCGCGGCCCGGACCGCGGCGTCGGGAGCGCGGCCGTCACCTGCCGCGACCGCCACGCAGAGGCCCGCGCTGGCGGTCAGGTACCAGTTGGCGGCCGGATCGTCGGGGCGCAGCCAGGACGGTACGGCGTCGCCGAGGGCGGAGTCCTCCTGCCAGCGGCCGTCCGGGAGTTGTCCGGCGACCAGCCAGCGGACCGCGAGCCTGGCCGGCGCGCAGTCCAGCAGCCCGAAGGCGGCCAACTGGTTGAGGCGCAGGCAGGTGCCCTCCACGGTGGGCGCGCCGGGCGACCAGGTTGTGGGCCAGCCACCGCCGGAGTGCGCTCCGCCGACGAGTTCGTCGACGACTGACGGTTCGGGTCGCGCGCCGGTCAGCAGCCGGTCGAGCCGGGCGATCTCCGTCGGGCCGCCGAAGGTCCGGACGTACCGGGCTGCCGCGTCGAGGTCCATTCCGGCACGGTATCGACCTGATGCGACCCCGCAGCGCCGCCGTGCGACACCGCACGGTTTCTGCGAGGTCCGGCAGGCGTGTCCCGCGCATGCCCTCGCTCGTGCCGACGGCCGCGTGGCCCGCTCCGGCCGAGGTGGCCGGCCGCCGGGCGTGGCGCCGCGGAGATCGTCCGGGCCGCATGGCCACAC
>JBAUUM010000654.1:0-2328 GCA_049582705.1 Actinocatenispora sp. | reverse complement strand
GCACCCGCCGGTACGCGCGGCGCGCCGCACGGGTCCGCCCGTACGCGTGGGACAGCAGGCCGTGCACGTAGTGCGGTCCGGCCTCCTCCGGGTCGAGCCGGACCGCCTCCCGCGCCGCGGCGAGGGCCGCCCGTCGCTGACCGGGCAGGGTGCCCAGCGCACCGGCGAGCATCGCGTACCCGGTCCACTGCGCCGGTTCCAGCTCGGTCGCCTTCCGTGACGCCGCCACCGCGTCGTCGGTACGTCCCAGCGTGAGCAACGCCCACGCACGCAACCGGTGCGCCCACTCCTGCGTCGGGTCGGCCGCGACGGCCCGTTCCGCCACCCGGAGCGTCGCGTCGGCATCGTCCTCGGCCTGGTGGCACAGGGCCAGCAGACACAGCGCCCGGGCATGGGTCGGGTCCTCGGCAAGCAGCGTGGCGAGCCGGGTCCGCGCCGCGGGGATCCTGCCCACGTCGACGAGGACCTGTACGCGATCGAGTTCCGGGTTCGGGTCGTCCACAGCTGTGCATTGTGGTGCAGCACCGCACCCCCGTCCTAGGGGTGGCGGCTTCCGGGGCGGCTCGGGGATCGCCCCGGGATCCGTCGCCGAACGCTGGTGGACGGATTCATCACTGTGGCCGACGTACCCACGGCCGGAGACCGACACCATCCAGCGGAGAGTTGATCCACCCACGACTGGAGTACATGGTGAAGAGGTTCCCCGCCGCGGTGCTCGCCGCCGCGACCGTCGGCGCCGCGCTCTGCGTGCCGACCGCCGCCGCCGCGCACACGCCACGGACACCGCCCCTGGCCTGGCACGACTGCCACACCGCCGACACCCCGCCGAGCCTGGAATGCGCGACGCTGACCGTACCGCTGGACTGGTCGGACCCGGACGGCCCGACGATCGAACTGGCGGTCAACCGGCTGCCGGCCCGGGACCCGGCGCACCGCATCGGCCCGCTGCTGGTCAACCCGGGCGGGCCCGGCGGATCCGGCACCGAGGTCGTCGCGTACGGCGGCATGCTGCTCGGCGCGCCCGAACTCGCCACCGTCCGGGACCGCTTCGACCTGATCGGGTTCGACCCGCGCGGCGTCGGCGGCAGCACCCCGGTGACCTGCACCGACCCGGTGTACGACCCGGCCGCGCCGACGTTCCCGAGTACGCCGGACGGGTACGCGGCGATGGTCGACAGCAGCCACCGGCACGGCACCGACTGCGCCCGGTCGACCGGGCCGCTGCTCGGCCACGTCGACACGATCAGCGCGGCCCGCGACGTGGAGGCCGTCCGGGTCGGCCTCGGCGCCCCGAAGATCTCCTGGCTCGGCGTCTCGTACGGCACCGAACTCGGCTCGTTCTACGCCGACCTGTACCCGGACCGGGTGCGCGCCATGGTGCTGGACGGCGCGGTCGACCACAGCCGCCTGATGGCGCAGGCGGCGGTCGAGGAGTCGGCCGCCACGGAACGCGAGTTCCACCGGTTCGCGGACTGGTGCGACGACAGCACCGACTGCGCGCTGCACGGCACCGACGTGCTCGCCGGCCTCGACGCGCTGACCGCCCGCGCCGACCGGGGCGAGATCCACGACGCCACGCTGGGCCGTACCGTCAGCGGCGCCGAGATCACCTCCGGCAGCTACTCGTACCTCACCCTGCGCGACGCCTGGCCCGGCCTTTCGTCGGCGCTCGCGGCGGCGGAGAAGACACCCTCCGAACCGGAGCAGCTGGACGCCGGCATCGTCGGTGTCGCGCCGATCTACCCCGCGTACCGGGCGGTGTCCTGCCAGGACTTCGCGCCCGCGCTGCACGGGCTGGCCGACCTGCGGACGCGGGCGGCGGCGGTACGCGCGGCGGCGCCGCACTCGTGGCGGTACTCGGAGATGTGGGACATGACCACGGGCTGCGCCGGCTGGCCGGTACCCGCGGCGAACCCGCCGCACGCCCAGCACGTCAGCGGCGTCGACACGGTACTGGTCGTGGGCAACCGGTACGACCCGGCCACGCCGTACCGGTGGGCGCAGGCCCTGGCCGGTCACATCGACGGCAGTCGGCTGCTCACCGTGGACGGGGACGGCCACACCGGGCTGGAGAACAACGCCTGCGCCCGGGAGAAGGAGGCCGGTTACCTGGTCACCGGCAAGGCGCCGGCACCCGACACGGTCTGCGCCTCCTGACCCTCCTTCCCCGTTCTGTGCAGCGACTCGCCGAGCCAATCGGCGTTTCGCTGCACAGAAGCAAGGAGGCAACGCCAGCGGCACCAGGTCCTGGGACTCCACCCCCTTCTGTGCAGCGACTCGCCGAGCCAATCGGCGTTTCGCTGCACACAACGAAGGCCACCCCCGTTC
>JBAUUM010000653.1:0-7462 GCA_049582705.1 Actinocatenispora sp. | reverse complement strand
AGCCCGCCCGGCCCGTCGAGCCCGACCAGCCCGCGCCGTCGGGTCCGACGGGGCCGTTCGGATCTGCCAGCGCCGACGGAGTGATCCGACGGCCGGGCACCGGCTCTGGTGACCGGGACGAGGTTCGGGCGGCGAGGATCGCGCTGAGCTGGTTGTGCGAGCCCGGACATCGGGCGCTCGGGCAGACGGTCCGTGTGCTCGGCCCCGTGGCGGCGCTCCGCCGGATCATCGCAGGCAGGGCGCCCGAGAGCGTGCGGACGGCCGTCGCCGCGCGGCTGGGGGCCGCCGACCCGTGGCGAATGGCCGACCGGCTGGCCGACGAGGGCCGTCGGCTCGGCTGTCGACTCCTCACGCCGGAGGACGAGGAGTGGCCCCGCCAGCTCGACGATCTGGTTCGCATCGGCGTGGCGGCCGACGGACGCCGGTTCGCGCACACCGATCCGCCGCTGTGTCTGTGGGTCCGTGGCGAGCCGACGCTCAACACCGCACTCGACCGCGCGGTGGCGGTGGTGGGGTCCCGCGCCTCGACCTCGTACGGCAACCATGTGGCCGGTGAGTTCGCCTACGGGCTGGCCGGCGAGGGGTGGACCGTGGTGTCCGGCGGCGCGTACGGCATCGACGCGGCGGCGCACCGCGGTGCCCTGGGCGCCGGTGAGGTCACCGTGGCCGTCCTCGCGTGCGGCGTCGACGTCGTCTATCCGGTGGGCCACGCGAGCCTCTTCGAGCGGATCGGTGATCAGGGCCTGCTGATCAGCGAGTGGCCGCCGGGCACGACACCCCACCGGCACCGTTTCCTTATCCGCAACCGGGTCATCGCGGCGCTGTGCCGCGGAACGGTCGTGGTGGAGGCGTCCGCCCGCAGCGGGGCACGCAACACCGCCCGGCGCACCCGTCAACTGGGGCGCTCGCTGATGGCCGTACCGGGACCGGTCACCTCGGGCATGAGCGTCGGCCCGCATGTGCTGATGCGTGAGGAGGATGCGCGGCTGGTCACCTCCGTCGCGGAGATCCTCGAGGAGGTCGGCCGGATCGGCGAGGACCTGGCGCCGGTGCCACGCGGCCCGGTCACACCGCGCGACGACCTCGACGACATGTCCATCCGGGTCCTCGACGCGGTGCCTCTCGGCCGGCCCGGCACCGTGGAGGAGATAGCGGTGGAGGCGGGTGTCCACCCCGTGCAGGTACGCCGGACCCTGCCGATGCTGGCCCTGCTCGGATTCGTGCTCGAGACCCCGACCGGATACCGCATTGCCGACGAGCGACAGCGACCTCCGCCCACTCGATAGCCCCGGGAGTCTTCTCTCCAGCAGTCATGGAAATGGCAAGGCGGGTCATTCGGAGCCCCGGAACGTCCGGCGACACGACCGCGGGCGGTGTCGTCGGGCGGTGTCGCCGGACGATGCTGGCGGCGCACGCTCGGCGCGTCGCCTTGACGAGACCATCGTGCGACGCGGACGGTCTGAACGTGGCCGCCAGTCGCCCCTCGACGGGATCCCGCTACGACGCCCTGCCGGCAGGCATGCGGGACGCCGTCGACGAGTTCGCTCGGTACCTGGCCAGCGAGCGGGACCGTTCGCCGCACACGACCCGCGCCTACCTGGCCGACGTGGTGGCCCTCCTTGAGCACGGCACCCGGATGCGGGCAACGGAGCTTTCCGATGTGCTGGACCTGCCAGTACTGCGGAGCTGGCTCGCGCGCATGCGGACCATGGGCGCCGCGCGCAGTACGCTCGCCCGCCGCGCCGCCGCGGCCCGGACATTCTCCGGCTGGGCGTACCGGGAGGGACTGGTCGACGGGGACGCCGGGCGGCAGCTGGGGGTCCCACGATCCGAGCACGCCCTGCCCGCGGTACTGCGAGCCGACCAGGCCGCGGCGCTGGTGGACGCCCCGCGGGTGCTGCACACGAGGCCACCCGATCCCGCCATGGACGCGACAACGGCCGCCGAGCCCGACGGACCGCCAGCCCCAGCGGCGGGTTCGAGCCGGTCGAGAACACCATCGCCGGGCGCGGCCACGGGCACCGACACGGGCGCGGGCGCGGGAGTCGGTGGGCGTGGTAAGGACGCCCCGGACGCCGATCGGGACGACGGGCACGACCCGGTCCTGCTGCGCGACGCGGCGACCCTCGAACTGCTGTACGCCACCGGCGTCCGGGTCAGCGAGTTGTGCGGCCTCGACATCGACGACGTCGACCGGGTGCGCCGGCTGGTCCGGGTGCTCGGCAAGGGCCGCAGGGAACGCTCCGTGCCGTACGGCGTTCCCGCCGAGCAGGCGCTCGGGCACTACCTGACCGCCGGTCGACCGCTGCTGGCGGTGCCGCGGAGCGGGCCGGCCCTGCTCCTCGGGGCACGTGGCGGCCGACTGGATCCACGGACCGTGCGCCGGATCGTCGTGCGGTACGCCGCTGCCGCCGGCGTTCCGGAGGTCTCGCCACACGCGTTGCGGCATTCGGCGGCGACCCACCTGCTGGACGGTGGCGCGGACCTGCGGTCGGTGCAGGAACTGCTCGGGCACGCGTCACTGGGCACCACCCAGGTCTACACACATGTTTCGGTGGAGCGACTGCGTAGCGCGTACCGTCAGGCTCATCCCCGCGCCTGAGAGGCTGGACTGTGGCGAGCATGGACATCGGAAAGCCGCCCGAACCGCTGCCCGGCACCCGCCTGTTGTTCTCGCTCGACTGGTCGTACGCCCACCTGAACCACGGGTCGTTCGGGGCGATGCCGATCGCCGTGCAGCGGGCGGCTCAGCGACTGCGTGACGAGCAGGAAGCTGACCCGATGCGGTTCTTCACGCGTGGGCTGTTGGAGCGCATCGCGCACGCCCGCGGCCACGTTGCCCGGTTCGTGGGTGCGGAGGCGTCCGGTACCGCGTTCGTCCCCAACGTCACGGTGGCCACCGCCATCGCGCTCGCTTCGGTGGCCCTGGAGCCGGGCGACGAGGTGCTGCGCACCGATCACGCCTACGGCGCGGTGGCTTTCGAGATCGACCGCCGCTGTGCGGAGACCGGTGCGACACCTGTGCGGGTGACGATCGGCCTGGACGCTGACGACGACGAGATTCTGGCCGCGGTACTCGGCGGTGTGACTCCCCGCACCCGGGTCGCCGTCATCGACCACGTGACGTCGCCAACCGCGCGGCTGTTCCCGGTCCGCCGCCTCGTCGCGGAACTGCGCCAGCGCGACGTCGTGGTGATGGTGGACGGCGCACACGCTCCCGGGATGCTCGACGTCGACGTGGCCGGCATCGGCGCGGACTTCTGGTTCGCGAACCTGCACAAGTGGGCCTTCGCGCCGCGCGGTACCGGCCTGCTCGTGGTTGCCCCCGAGCATCGCGCCCGGGTACGGCCGGTCGCCGTGTCGTGGCAGCACACGGCGGGCTTCCCCGCGAGCGTCGAGTACCAGGGCACCGTCGACTACTCGGGCTGGTTGGCGGCTCCGTCCGGCGTGTTCACGCTGACCAGCCTCGGACTCCGGACCGTCCGGGAACACAACACCCGGCTCGCCCGGTACGGTCAGCGCCTGCTCACCGAGGCCCTCGGCACCGAGCCGGTCGGAGGCTCGCCGGCGCCGTCTATGCGAGTGGTCCGGCTGCCGGACGGGACGGTGCACAACGAGGCCGACGCGATCGCCGTACGGGAGAAGATCGCCGCGCACCTCCGCACCCACGTCGCGATCGGATCGTGGCAGGGAACGGGCCTGCTGCGTCTCTGCGCACAGGTGTACAACCGGGCCGAGGAGTACGAACGGCTGGCCGCCGCCCTGCCGGCAGTACTGCGCCGCGCCGACTGAGGCGAGGGCCACGCCGGGTCCACGCGACCCGGCGCGGCGCCACGTGGCTACCGTCCGGTTCCTCGTGCGGTCCGCGGCCGGAGCGGCAGGAGCCGCACCTGACCGAGACCGAGCAGCGCCAGCGGATCGAGGTACACGACTCCCCGCCGCAGCCCCCAGTGCAGGCAGGCCTCGGCCGGGCAGCCCGGGTGACCGGACTGGAGCGTGCCGATCCGATCACCGGTGCGGACACGATCGCCCGCGTGCACGGTGGCGCGCAAAGGTTGGTACGTGGTCCGCAGGCCGCCGGGATGGTCGATGCTGACGACGCCGGTCCCCGCCACACTGCCGGCGAACACCACGACACCCGGGCCGGCAGCGAGCACAGGTTCGCCGTCGTGACCGGCGAGGTCGACACCGCGGTGCCCGGGCAGCCAGGGCTGTGGCGGCGGATCGAAGCGTCGGGTGACCGTCGGCGTGCCCGGCAGCGGCCAGCCGTACCCGGCACGTGGACCGAACGACGTCGCACCGTCGCCACGGGCGGCGCCCCCGGAGACCTCGCCCCCGGAGACCTCGCCCCCGGAGACCTCGCCCCCGGTGGCCCCACCCTCGGTGGCTCCAGGGGAACGTGAGGTCGCTCGGTACGCGGCGGTCCCGTGAGCGGGGTATTCCTGTGCGGGATCGCCGTGCGCGGGACGCTCGCCGGTGGCCACTGCCGCCGTGGCCAGGACGGCGATGCTCACCATGAGCACCACGAGTCGGCGTACCGATCCCGACGCCGGGCCCGGTGCCCGGTGGTCAGGAGGTGCTGGCGACACCAGCCGCGGTCGCGTTCTGGCCGACGGGATGTCCCCCGAGGAATGATCACCGGCGGCGACCGGGTGCCGAGCGACACAACCGTGACAGCAGTGCCGGCGCCGGGCACTTGTCGTCCACGCGGTGGCAACGGCGGAGCGGATCTGCCGGGCCGCCCCGCGGACGCGGTGGACGGGACGAAATCTGGGATGGCACTTGAGCGCGATGACGGTACCCACGCCGGCAGCGTCTCCGGGTTGCCGCCGGCCACCAACCGGGTGGGGCAGATCTGTGTACGGGCCGGCGGCCTGTGGACAGGGCTCCGGCGGGGCGCGGACCGTGCTACGACCGCGCGGCCGGTCGACGCGTGACCGGTCGGCGGGTGACCGTCGACGTATGACGGTGCTCAGCGCACCGGCGCGGTGAGCTGACGGAGCCGGTCGGCGGCCTCCGAGAGGACCTCGGGACGCTTGCAGCAGGCGAAGCGTACGAGCCGTCGCCCGACCTCTGTCGAGTCGTAGAAGACCTGGGTCGGCACGGCGACGACACCGCAGCGCTTCGGCAGCTCCCGGCAGAACTCGATGCCATCGACACCGCCGAGGTCGGTGATGTCGGCCGTCACGAAGTAGGTGGCCTCCGGCCGGTACACGTGGAAACCGGCATCGGTGAGCCCGGCGCTGAGCAGGTCCCGGCCAGCCTGGAGCCGGTCGCGCAGGCTCGTCAGGTAGCTCGGCGGCAGCCCCAGCGCGGTCGCGACCGCCGGCTGGAACGGCCCGGCGTTGACGTAGGTGAGGAACTGCTTGACCCGGGTGACGGCGGACACCAGCGGCGCCGGTCCGCTGGCCCAGCCGACCTTCCACCCGGTGCAGGAGAAGCTCTTGCCCGCCGAGGAGATCCGGATCGTGCGCCCGCGCATCCCGTCGCGGGTCGCCAGGGGAATGTGCGGGCTGCTGGCGTCGGTGAAGACCAGATGCTCGTACACCTCGTCGGTCACCGCGTACACGTCGTGTCCGGTGCAGAGCTCGGCGATCAGGTCGAGTTCTTCGGCGGTGAAGACCTTGCCGGTCGGATTGTGCGGCGAGTTCAGCAGCACCATGCGGGTGCGGGGACCGAAGGCGGCGCGCAGCTCGTCGGGGTCGAACCGGTACCGGCCACCGTCGGGGCGCAGCGTCACCGGTCGCCGGACCGCACCCGCGAGGGCGATCGACGCCGCGTACGAGTCGTAGAACGGCTCGAAGCAGACCACCTCGTCGCCGCTCTCACAGAGGCCGAGAATGGCCGCCGCCACTGCCTCGGTGGCGCCGGCGGTGACCACGATCTCGGCGTCGGGGTCGTAGTCCAGGCCCCAGTCGCGACTCTGCTGCTCGGCGATCGCGGTGCGCAGTTCCGGGATCCCCGGCCCGGGCGGGTACTGGTTGCGCCCTCCGCGCAGCGCGGCGACCGCGGCGTCCAGCATCTCGGCCGGGCCGTCGGTGTCGGGGAAGCCCTGCCCGAGGTTGATCGCTCCGGTACGCACCGCGAGCGCGGACATCTCGGCGAACACGGTGGTGCCGAACTCGCGCATTCGGGCCACCAGTGGATCGGATCCCGTGTCTGTCATGCCCGCCACCCTACGACCGGTGTCCGGGTTCGCCCGGCCTCGCGACGAAACTCCCCGTCGGCCGCCGGGTGGGACGGCCCGCACCGCATCGTGGGACGGTACGGCCGGGTGCCCAACGGATCGATGACGGCAAATACGTTCCCGCCTGCGATGACGGTCATATCTGACGCTTACGCAGGTGAAGAGGGTCTGGCGCACCGCGTCACGGTGCCCTAGCGTCGCCGGACGTGGCCACTCACCGAGACAGCAACCCGGCCGATTCCGGGGGTTCCGGGTACCCGGGTCGGGCCTACCCGAACGTGGACTACCCCAGCCCCGAGCGGGGATATCCGGCGCAGCCGGAGGGTCCCGCCGGTAACGACACGACCGAGCAGCGGCAGCGTCGGTACGCCGAGCGGATCCCGCGGTACCCCGACGCGCCCGAGCGGCCGGAGCGCGAGTGGTTCGGCGAGCAGGGCCCGGATCCCCGGCGGGAGCCGGCGCCGCAACAGCGTGCCGACCGGCCACCGCAGATGGACGAGGAGCTGCGGTTGGTGGGTACGGATCTGCCGGGCGTCGGCCCGGAACCCTTCCGTGACGCGCCGCACGTCGCCCGGGAGGCTCCCGATCCCGCCCGGCCGGTGCCGCCCGGAACCCGGGACGCGCCGACCGCCGCGTACCCGATGACCGCGCCGCCCATGACCCCCGTGACCTCCGTGACCCCCGGGACCCCCGTGACCCCCGCGACCTCGGGTCCGCCGGTCGCGGCCCAGCGTGGCCCGACGCCACCGACCCCACCGGCGCCACCGACCGCCGGTCAGGGTGGCGGGGCACAGCCCGGGTCGCTCGGGGGGCTGCTGCAGCACGGCAGTCAGAACACCGAACCGGTCGGCGGGTACCCGGCGACCGGTGTCAGCTCCGCCGGCCGCGGTCAGCTCGCGCTGCTGCTGGGCGTGGCGACGATCGTGCTCGAGGTGCCGGTCGCGGTCATCCTGGTCCGGTCCCTGGTGGGCTCCGTGCTGTCCGTCTCCGGCGTCGTGACCGGTATGTTCCTTCTTCCGGGACTGCCGGTGTTCGCCGCCGGGCTGTACCCGCTGCTCGCCGGCACGCTGCGGCCACGCCCCGGCGAGGGGCTCGCGGTACTCGCGCGCAGGCCGGTGGCTCTCCTCCTGGTCGGCGCCCTGTTGCTCGTCGTGGCGGGCCTGGCGGCGGGCTGAGCCCGTTCGTCACCGGGTGGGGCGCGGACCGGAGCGCTCGTCGGCACCCTCACGGGTCGCTGTACCCGCCGGTCCCGGACCTCTCGGACCGGCCCGGGAC
>JBAUUM010000652.1:0-11917 GCA_049582705.1 Actinocatenispora sp. | reverse complement strand
ATGCCGGACACCGTGACGGTACGGCCCCGCGCGTTGCGGCCGGACGCCCGCTACGTCGTCGGTGACCTCGACGCGGCCACCGGTCCCGGCCCGGCCCGGACCGGCGCCGACCTGATGGCCGACGGGGTGCGCTGCTCCACGGCGCACGGCGACACGTCCTGGCTGCTGCTGCTCACGCCATCCGACCAGCCCGACTGACCCCGGCCCCCGGTCGGGTGCTCACCTCACCCGGAACCTCTCCACGACCTCCCAGTCCAGTTCGACGCCGAGCCCGACGGAGCCGGTGGGCAGCTCCACGTACCCGTCGCAGAACCGCATCGGCACGCTGACCAGGTCGCGGGCCAGCGGCGAGGTCGAGACGGTGTGCTCGATCAGCTCGCCGTTCGGGATCGCGGAGACGAAGTGGGTACTCGCCGCGACGAGCACGCCGGTCTTGAACGCGTGCGGCACGATCATCCGGTGCCGGACCTCGCTGAGCCAGGCGAGCCGGCGGCCCTGGGTGAGCCCGCCGCACCGGGCCAGGTCGGGTTGCAGAACGTCCACGCCGCCGTGGTCGACCAGCCGCTCGAACGCCTCCCAGCTGCTTTCCTGTTCACCGCAGGCGATGCGCAGTTCGGTGGCCGCGCTGAGCGCCGCGTACCCGGCGATGTCGTCGGGGGCCAGCGGCTCCTCCAGCCAGTACACCCCGTGGTCGCGGTAGACGGCGGCCATCTGCACGGCGCCCTTGAGGTCCCAGGCCTGCCCGGCGTCGATCATGATGTCGACGCCGTCGCCGACGGCGCCCCGGATCGCCGCGATCAGCTGCCGGTCCAGGGCGCGGTCCCGACCGATCGGACCCCAGCCGAACTTGATCGCCCGGTACCCGGCCGCGGCGTACCGTTCGGCGCTGCGCGCCGCCTCCGTCGGCGTCTCCGGCATGAGCAGGCTCGCGTACGCCTTGACCCGGGTGCGGTACACGCCGCCGAGCAGGTCCCCCACGCTCCGCCCGTACGCCTTGCCGGCCAGGTCCCACAGGGCGATGTCGACGCCGCTGATGGCGTGCACCGCCGGGCCGGAGCCGCCGAAGTACCGGCTGCCGTGCCACATGGTGTGCCACAGGCGGTCGATCGCGAGCGGGTCCTCGCCGACCAGCAGGTGCCGCAGCCCGGTGGCGATCGAATGCGACGGCTCGGCCTCGATCGCCGCGCGCGCCACCGGTGGTGACGAGTCGACCTCCCCGATGCCGGTCAGCCCGGAATCGGTGTGCACCAGTACGAGCAGGGTGTCCTGGGTGCCGTCGCAGCGCGCCGCGTCCAGGTCGGGGAGCCTCAGGTGGATCGCCTCGACGTCGGTGATCCGCACGGGCCTGCTCCTGTCGCGTGAAGAGGTGGTGTCAGCGTGGTGCGTCGTCCGGGAAGGCCTGCTGGAGCTGGTCGAGTACCCGGTCGAGGTGTCGGGCCATCGCGGCGGACGCCTCGTCGGCGCGGCCGGCGATGATGGCGTCGGCGATGGTCTGGTGCTCGTCGACCGTCTTCTGGTTGTTCGCCGGCAGGTGCACCGTCCGGCGCCGGGCGCGCAGCATCGACTCGGCCAGGTTCGCCGACGCCGCGAGCAGGAACCGGTTGCGCGCCGCGACGCTGATCAGCCGGTGGAACTCCGCGTCGTGCGCGATCATCGCGTCGTCGTCGGTGAGCGCCCGCCGGCCCTCGGCGAGGCATTCGGTGAGTTCGGCGCGCTGCGCGTCGGTGGCCCGCCCGGCGGCCAACGCCGCGACACCCGGTTCGATCACCCGGCGGAACTCGACCACCTCCACCAGGGTCGGCGGATCCATCGCGAGCAGCAGGGCCAGCGGACGGGCGAGATCCTCGTCGCTGATCCGGGAGACGAAGGTGCCCTTGCCCTGCCGCACGGTGACCAGGCCCTGCGTGCCGAGGTGCCGGATGGCCTCGCGCATGGTCGCCCGGCTCACCTGCAGCCGTACGGCCAGGTCACGCTCGCTGGGCAGCTGGTCGCCGGGACGCAGCTGGCCACTGAGGATCATGTCGCGCAGCACGCCGGTGACGTCGTCGGAGCGGAGCTGACGGACCGCGACCCGCATGTCCTGGAAGACATCGCGACGTGGACCGGACACGGCGGGGGCGGCGGTGCCGGCGGGGTCCTCGGATGGGGTGGACATGGCGATCAGTATGTCGCCCGGCCGCCGGACAGGTCGTACGTGAAGCCGGTGGTGAAACTCGCCGCGGGCGAGATGATCCACAGGATCATGTCGGCGACCTCGTCGAGGGTCGCGCACCTGCCCACGGGGATGCGCGAGGTCATGTACTCGACCTGCTGCGGTGGCATCCGCGCGACGAGGTCGGTGCGGATCACGCCGGGGGCGAGGGCGTTGACGGTGATGCCGTCGGTCGCGTACTCCTTGCCCTGGCTCTTGACCATGCCGATCAGCGCCGCCTTGGAGGTCGAGTACGACACCATCCCGGCGTTGCCCTCCTTGCCCGCGACGGAGGCGAGGTGCAGGATCCGCCCGTACCCGTGCGGGAGCATCAGCGGCAGGATCGCCTGGGACAGGTTGAACGCGCCGACCACGTTGACCCGCAGCACGGTGGTGAAGTCGGCGAGGTCGACCTCGTGGCTCCTGAGGTTGGTGGTCCCGGTGATCCCGACGCAGTTGACGAGCGCGTGGATCTGACCGGTCCGTTGGACCAGCGCGGGCAGCAGGCGACCCACCGCGCGGGCGTCCGTCACGTCGATCACCTCGACGCGGTGGTCGCCGCCGCGGGCGTCGAGGTCGGAGGCGAGCGAGGCGAGCCGCTCCTCGTCGGTGTCCAGGCAGGTCACGCGGGCGTTCTCGGCGGCGAGCGCCAGGGCGGTGGCGCGGCCGATCCCCGCCGCCGCGCCGGCGACGACGACGTGATGACCCTTGAGTCGGCGGCGGTCGTTGTCCGCGACGCCCTCGGTTGCCACCGTCACGTCTGCGTTCCTCCGCTCTGGTCTGACCACTGACCAGACACTATGTCGTCCCGCGGCCCCGGGTCAACAGCCGATCGACGGGCCGGCCGCCACACGGCGGCGCCGGACCATCCGGACATGCGAGACTGGCCGACGTGTCGACATTGCCGCTGTCACCGGACGAGCTACTCACCACGACACGATCCGTGCGCAAGCGGCTCGACCTCGGCCGACCGGTGCCGATGGAACTCATCCGCGAATGCCTGACCGTGGCGTTGCAGGCACCCTCCGGATCCAACCGGCAGAGCTGGCACTGGGTCGTCGTCACCGACGCCGCCCGGCGTCACGCCATCGGCGACTTCTACCGCCGGGCCGTCGACGGGTACCTGCGGTCCGAGGGCGCGGCCGGAAAGCTGTTCGCCGACGACCCGGCCCGCGGCCCGGTGCAGCGGCGGGTCGGCGACAGCGTCGCGCATCTCGGCGAACACCTGGGCGAGGCCCCGGTCCTGCTCATCCCGTGCCTCGCGGTGTCCGGCGGCCACCTGCCGGAGGGCAACCAGGCCGGCCTGTGGGGCTCGCTACTGCCCGCCGCGTGGAGCTACATGCTGGCCGCCCGCGCCAGGGGCCTGGGCACCGCGTGGACGACGCTGCACCTGCAGTACGAGGCGGAGATCTCCGACCTGCTCGGACTGCCGACCAACGTACGACAGGGCGCGCTCATCCCCACCGCGTACTACACGGGCGACACGTTCTCGCCCGCCGCGCGGCAACCCCTCGACGACGTACTCCACGTCGACACCTGGTGACCCCCGCCGCCCGGGCGGTCGCGCTCGGGGCGGACCGGCCGGGACAGGCCGGGCGACGGCGGCCGGCCCGGCGAACACGCCGGGTAGTCCGGTATTGACGACTTCGGGCCGGATGGCCTACCGTGCCGGGAAATCGATTACTCCGCGAGGTGCCGGCCGAGCCCGCACCCGAGGGCGGGAGGCTCGATGTCCGGATCGGACGAGTCCTGCTGCGGCGACACCCCGGGTGCGCCGGTCAGCCGACGTCAGTTCCTCGCGCTGTCGGCCGGTGGGATCGCCGCCGTGGCGGGAGCGTCACCGGCCGACGCACGGCCCATCGGCAGACCCATCGCCGTGCCGCCCGACAAGGGCACCCCGGCCACCGCGCTGCGGCAGCTCACGGAGCGCGGCAGTCCCACCCGCTACCGCGGCGACGCCCTGCGGTACATCGGCATGCCCGTCGGCGGCATCACCGCGGGCCAGCTCTACCTCGGCGGCGACGGTCGCCTCTGGTGGTGGGACATCGACAACCCGCAGCGCCCACCGGTCGCGGGCACCGACTTCGCCGGCACGCACTACGCCGAACCGGTGTCCTATCTGGACACGGCGGTGTACCGACCGCCCTTCCGGCAAGGGTTCGCCCTGCGCACCACCGCCGCCTCCCACCGGCGGACCCGGGCGCTCGACTCGACCGGCTTCCCCGCCTCGGACATCACGTTCACCGGGCAGTACCCGGTCGGCCGGGTCGACTATCCCCCGGCCGACGGCGGGGTACGGGTCCGGCTGGAGGCATTCTCCCCGTTCGTGCCGCTGGCCACCGACGACTCCGCACTGCCGGCGACCGTCCTGGTGTACACGCTCACCAACGTGACCACCGCACCGGTCGACGCCGTACTGGCCGGATTCGCCGAATCCCCGGTGTGTCTGGACAGCCGCACCCAGCAGCCGATCATGCTGCGCGGCGCGGCGGTCGGCACCGGGGCGACGGAGTTCACCGCGGCGGCGGGCCCGGTCGGCGATCGACCGGACATCGTGTTCGAGGACTTCGAGTCCGACACGTACGAGGGATGGACCGTGACCGGCACCGCGTTCGGGCCCGGCCCGGTCACCGAGGCCGAACTGCCCGACTACATGAAACGCTTCGGCCCGCTCAACGTGCACGGCACCCGGTTCGTCACCTCGCACGACTTCCGCGGCCCCGCGGAGGACCCGGACAGCGAGACCGGCACGCTGACCAGCCCGACCTTCACGGTCCAACGGCGGTACGTCACCGTGTCCGTCGGCGGCGGCGCGTTGCCCGACGAGACCTGTGTGAACGCGGTCGTGGACGGCGTCGTCGTCGCCTCGGTCAGCGGCGGCAACATCGAACCGATGTCGGTCCGCGCCCTGGACCTCCGGCACCACCAGGGGAAGACGGCGCATCTGGAGATCGTCGACGACGCCACCGGCGCGTGGGGCCACGTCAACGTCGACAACATCGTCTTCACCGACAATCCGGCCAGCGCGCGCCCGCTGGACCAACTGCCGGACCACGGCAGTGTGGTACTGGCCGGTCTCGACGGCGCAGCCGTCGCCGTGCCGTCGCTGGCACGCGCCGACACCCTCGACGACATCTTCGACGCGGGCCCCGGGCCCCTCGAGGTGGACGCCGCCGACGGCACGATCACGGGGGCGGTGCGGGTGCCGCTCCGTCTCTCCCCGGGAGAGACCCGGACGGTGCGCTTCGCGCTGTGCTGGTACTTCCCGGTGCCGCGACGGGAACTGTTCGCCCGGCTGGCCGACGCGGCGACGCTGACGCACCACTACGCCACCCGGTTCGGCGGGGCGGCCGACGTACTGACCTACCTGGCCCGACACCGGCACCGGCTGGAGGAGGACACCAGGGCCTTCGTGGACACCTGGTACACGGACTCGACGCTGCCGCACTGGTTCCTGGAACGCACCCTGGCGCCGGCGTCGACCCTGGCCACGACCACCTGCTACCGCTTCGACAGCGGCCGCTTCTACGCCTTCGAGGGCCTGTACTGCTGCGACGGCACCTGCGAACACGTGTGGAACTACGCCCAGTCGGTGGCCCGGCTCTTCCCCGCCCTGGAACGGGACACCCGGGAACGGGTCGACCTGGGTATCGCGCTGCACACCGACACCGGGGCGATGGACTACCGCGCCGAGTACGACCAGCGGGTCGCCACCGACGGGCAGTGCGGCACGATCCTGCGCGTCTACCGGGAACACCAGATGGCGCCGGACAGTGCCTTCCTCCGGGCGAACTGGGACCGGATCAGGCTGGCGGTGCGGTACCTGATCGGCGCCGACCAGGACGACGACGGCGTCCTGGAGGGCGAGCAGTACAACACGCTCGACCAGTCCTGGTGGGGCGAGATTCCCTGGATCAGCGGTCTGTACGTGGCGGCGCTGCGGGCCGCCGCGGCGATGGCCCGGGAGATGGACGACGCTCGGTTCGCCTCCCGCTGCGACCGACTCGCCGAGTCGGGTGCGGCCTACCTGAGCACCCGGCTGTGGAACGACGAGTACGGCTACTTCGTCCAGCGGCTCGACCCGGACCACCAGGCGACGAACTCCAACCTCGGCTGCTACGCCGATCAGATGTACGGCCAGACCTACGCGCACCAGCTGGGACTGCCCCGGGTCTTTCCGGCGGACAAGGCGCGGACCGCGCTGCGCAACCTGTACCGGTACAACTTCCTGCCGGACACGCTGGACTACCGGACATCCAGTCCGATCGGCGACGAGGGCCGGGTCTTCGCCGAACACGCCGAACCCGGCCTGCTGCTGTGCACCTGGCCGTACGGCGGCGGCCAGGACGCGCCCGGCGGCGGCAACCCCAGCTCCGTGGCGTACTTCAACGAGGTCTGGACCGGCCTGGAGTACCAGGTGGCCGCCCACCTGTTCGCCGAGGGACTGACCGAACAGGGGCTGCTCGTCACCCGCGCGGTGTACCAGCGGTACCAGGCCACCCGACGCAACCCGTACAACGAGATCGAGTGCAGTGACCACTACACGCGGGCGATGATGTCGCACGCGGTGTACCTGGCGGCGACCGGCTACGAACACCACGGGCCGCGTGGCCATCTGGGCTTCGCGCCCCGGTTCGGCGCGGAGGACTTCCGCTGCGGTTTCACCGCGTCCCAGGGATGGGGCTCGTACGAGCAGATGCGGGAGGGGCGCCGGTTCCGAGCCCGGATCAGGCTGCGGTACGGCACGCTGCGGCTCTCGACGCTCGCCGTCCAGTCCCCGTACCCGCCGCGCAAGGTCCGGGCCACGCTCGACGGGCGCCCGGTCGCCGTCGACGTGACCTCTGAGGGTTCCCGGGTACTGCTGCGGCTGGAGGCACCCATGACCGTCCACAAGGGTCAGATCCTCGAACTCGGCCTCGTCCCTCGCTGAGGCTGCGGCGCGGAAGGCGACGGTGCGCCGGCCGCGGCGGACCGGGCCGCTCCCTCCGGCGGCCGGGACGGTCACGCGGACCGGTCGTCCCGGTCGCGGACCACGTCGCCGGCGGGCTGCACGTACCCGGCTGCCTGGAGGTCGAACAGCGTGGCGTAGCGCCCGGCGCGGTGCAGGAGCTGGTCGTGCGTGCCGTGCTCCACGATCCGGCCGTCGTGCAGCACGTAGATGACGTCCGCACGGCGGACGTTGGCCAGCCGGTGGGTGATCAGTACGACGGTCTGGTGGTCCTCCCGGTCCAGGATCGAGGCGAACAGGTGGCTCTCCGCCCGGGCGTCGAGCGCCGCCGAGGGCTCGTCGCAGATCAGCAGGGCCGACCGGGGTCGGCGGTAGAACCCGCGGGCCGCGGCGATCCGCTGCCACTGACCGCCGGACAGGTCGACACCCTCCCGGAACGACTTGTGCAGCAGCGTGTCGTAGCCGCGCGGCAGGCCGGAGATGACCGGCGCGGCGCCGGCGGTGTCCGCGGCGGCGCGCACGGCGTCGGTGGTCTGCGGATCGGTGTGCCGGCCGACGATGATGTTCTCCTTGGCGGTGAACGGCCACCGGGTGAAGTCCTGGGCGATCACCGCGACGTGTTCGCGCAGCAGGTCCGGATCCACCGCCCCGGTCGGCACGCCGTCCCAGCTCAGGGTGCCCGACGTGGGCCGGTACAGGCAGGCGAGGAGCTTCGCGAGGGTGGACTTGCCGCTGCCGTTCTCGCCGACCAGCGCGACGGTCTGGCCACGCTCCAGGGTCACGGTGATGTCGGTCAACGCCGGTGCGGCCGACCCCGGATAGCTGAAGCACACGTCCTCCAGCCGGATCCGGGACGGCGCCGCGACCCGCGCGCCGGCCGTCGTGACCACGTCCTCGTCCGGCGGGGCCGGGGCACGGAACGGGATGTGACCGACCGCCCGCGCCCGGAACCGGTCCAGGTCCCCGTAGTACAGCCCCTCCTCGTACGCGGTGTTGACCGACAGGATCAGCGTGTACAGCGAGGTCCGCGCGGTGCCCAGGATCAGTACGGCGGTGCCCGCCGCGGCCAGCGGCAGCTGCCCGGACAGCAGCAGCGCGCCCAGCAGGACGTACACCCCGACGGATGCCACGCCCGCCAACGCGTCGCCGGTCAGCCGGGTGGTGGTCTGGCCGCGGGCGAGTCGGAGGTCCGCTGCCGTGTCGGCACGGGACAGCGTCGTGAACGCGGACATCAGGTAGTCGCGCATCTGGTGTGCCCGCAGTTCCGCGGCGGTGTCCCGGTCCGCCATCAGGTCACCGACCATCCACAGGCGCCGGCGCAGCGTGATCCGCTGGTGCACGGACGCGTACCGCTGTCGGGCGTCCCGGATCGCGGCCCACGCCCGGGGCATCGCGGCCACCAGCAGTACGGGCAGCAGCAGCGGGTGCAGGACCAGCAGCGCGGCGGCCGTGGCCGCGAGGTTCACCAGCCCGGTGGCCAGGTTGACGGTGGCGTCCACGAGCCCCCGGGCGGACACGACGCCGCGGTCCCGGGCCTGGATCATCTCGTCGGCGAAGCCCGGGTCGTCGAACGCGGCCAGGGACACCTGGCTGGTCAGGCCGAAGAGTTGCTGCTGGATCTCCCGGTCCACCAGCGGCTGCAGCCGTGCCTGGCAGAATCCGGCCGCGGCCTGCAGTACCGCCTGACCGGCGGTGGCCGCGGCGACGACCAGCAGGGCGGGCAGCGCCGCCCACACCCGCCGGGGTGTCGGACCGCCGGCGAAGAGCGCCTCCAGGATCGGCCGGGTGGCCAGCAGACCGAACCCGGTCACGGCGGCCGCGACGACGTGCAGCACGAGTACGGCGACGGTGTCCACCCGGCTGGCCCGCCACGCCATCCGCAGCGCGCTGCCCACCAGGGCGGGCAGTTGCCGGGCGATCGCCCAGAAACTGGTGTCCACCAGCCGACCGAGATGGGCGTTCCACGTCGGCTCGTCCATCTCGGGAAGGTCCGGGGCCGGATCCTCACGTAATCGGATCGCCGCGACCAGCCGTCGAAGACCGTCCAGCATCTGTCCTCCCGCACGGGCACGCGCCGGAACGCATCCGACATTCGCGTGTTTCCTGCCTGCCTGTCTGTATTCAACAACGAGCGACGGCAGGTCCGAGCCACGCGCCCGGCGGAAGTTCGGTACTCAACCGGAGCGCGTGGCCCGCCCGGTCGACGGGAGGACGATCAGCAGCAGCACCGCGGTCAGCACGCAGGCGGCCGTGTTCACCACCAGCGCGGTACTCACCCCGCTCAGTACCGTCTGCGCGGTCGGACCGCCGAGGGCGTGCGTCCGCGCCGTGACGACCGCGGACATGACCGGGATGCCCATCGTGATGCCGATCTGCTGGCTCATCGTGGCCAGCCCGGTGGCCAGGCCCTGCTCCTCGTCGGGCAGCCCCGACGTCGCGGTCACCATGAACCCCACGATGGCGACCAGATTCGCGACACCACCGACGAACGTCGCGGCCAGCAGCACCGCGAGCCAGCCGACCCGCTCGCCGAGGAACACCAGCGGAACCGTCGCCGCCGCCTGCACGAGAAGCCCGGCCACCAGGGCGTTGCGGCTACCGAACGCGGCGATGACCCGCGGCCCGGCCAGGCCGCCGAGCACGGTACCGACACCGAGCACACCGAACGACAGGCCGGCGGTCAGCGGCGAGAATCCCAGCACCCGCTGCAGGTACAGGGTGAGCAGGAAGACCACCGAGGTCTCGGTGGCGAACGCCAGCAGGCCCGCCACGTTCCCCCACCCGACGGTGCGTCGGCGCAGCACCCGTACCGGCACCAGCGGCTCCGCCGACCGCCTCTCCACCAGCCAGAACGCCACCAGCAGCAGCGCACCGGCCAGCAGCGGGCCGTACGACTGCCGGCTGCCCCAGGACCGCTCACCGGCCTGGGTGAGGCCGTACACCACGGCCAGCAGGGCGAGGGTGACGGTGACCGCGCCGGGCACGTCCAGCCTCGGCCGGCGGTCCGGGCGGCTCTCCGACAGCACCACCGGCCCCACGGCGAGGACCACCACGGCGACGGCCACGTTGACGAAGAACGCCCACCGCCAACTGAGCAGGTCGGTGAGCACGCCACCGAGTACCGCGCCGGTCGTGAAGCCAGCGGCCATCAGCGCACCGTTCAGGCCGAGCGCGCGGTCCCGTACCGGGCCCTCCGGGAACGACGTGGTCAGCAGCGACAGCGCGGCGGGCGTCACCGCCGCGGTGGCCAGGCCCTGCGCGACCCGCGCCACGATCAGTACCCACGGGGTTCCGGCCAGACCACCGGCGAGGGAGGACACCCCGAGCACGGCGATGCCCAGCAGGAACAGCCGGCGCCGGCCGAACAGGTCGGCGATCCGGCCGAAGAAGAGCGTGAAGCCGGCCGCGGACAGCGCGAACGCGGTCGCGATCCACTGCAGCCCGCCGAGCCCGAACCCCACGTCGGCGCCGATGACCGGCAACGCGACGTTGAGGATGGAGAAGTCGACGGCCAGGACGAACCCGGCCGTCAGCAGTACGGCCAGGGTCAGGCGGTCCCGGCCGCGGATCCCCGACCCGCGACGGGCCGGTCCGGTACCGCCGGGGTCCGCGGGGAACAGGGCGTCGCCGACTCCGGGCGACTGGTCAACGCTGGTCATGCGGGTGCCTTCCGTTCGGAGCCGGTCGCAACGGTCCGGCCGTCACTCTCGACCCTGAGCCGGGGCGCGTGCCGGTGCCACACCCCGTGTGGCCGGGCATCCCGCCGCCCGGTACCGCGCTGTCCGGCACCGGACTGCCTGGCACCGGGCTGCCTGGCACCGCGCTGTCTGGTACCGGGCTGCCTGGCACCCGCAGGGTCAGGCACACCGCCGCCGGCGCGGTCAGAATGGGAGGCATGCGCAGCCCGGATCCCTCCGCCACCGGCGGACTCGGCGAGTTCCTCCGCAGCCGACGCTCCCGGCTCACCCCCGAGGCGGCCGGCATCGTGTCGTACGGCGCGCGCCGGGTCCCGGGCCTGCGTCGGGAGGAACTGGCGCAGCTCGCCGGGGTCAGCCCCACGTACTACACGCGCCTCGAACAGGGGCAGAGCGCCAACGCCTCCGAGTCCGTCATCGACGCGCTCGCCCGGGCGCTGAACCTGGACGACGACGAGCGCGGCCACCTGCACGACCTGGCGCGACCGGTCCGCGCCGTGCGGCGGCGACCCGCACGGCCCGACACGGCACGGCCCGGCACGGTACAGCTCATCACCGCGATGACCGGTGTACCCGCGGTGGTCATGGGCCGCCGTAGCGAGGTACTGGCCTGGAACCGGCTCGGCCACGCGCTGCTGGCCGGTCACCTCGACCGGGACGCGCCGGCCCGGCCGGTCGACCGGCCCAACCTGACCCGGATGTTGTTCCTGGACCCGCACACCCGCGAGCTGTATGCCCGGTGGGACGCCGAGGCGGCGCGCGCGGTGGCGTCCCTGCGGCTGGTCGCCGGCCGGTACCGCGACGACCCGGAGCTGGCCACCCTGGTCGGGGACCTGCTGCTGCGCAGCGACGAGTTCGGCGCGCTGTGGTCCCGGCACCCGGTGCACAACTGCCTGGCCGGGGTCAAGCAGTTCCAGCACCCCGAGGTCGGCGCGTTCGACCTGGACTTCGAGGTGCTCGCGCTGCCCGACCAGTCCGGGCACCGCATCCTGACCTACACCGCCGCCCCGGGTACGTCGTCCGAGGCGGCACTGGCGCTGCTCGCCACCCGCGCCACCACCCCGGAACGGCCGGTCACCGTCC
>JBAUUM010000651.1:0-6129 GCA_049582705.1 Actinocatenispora sp. | reverse complement strand
GACGGCGGCGGCGGGTTGCGGCCGCTGGCCAGCCAGTCGAGGGTGAGGGCGGCCGACCAGCTGAAGTCCCGGGCGCCCAGACCGGCGCCGTCCAGCGGGCCGTAGTACTCCCGGAAGCCCTGCGCGCCGACCAGCGCCAGACCGGACTCCGCGATCCGGTCCGCGAGGTCCAGCCGACCGATCGCCCGGGCCGCCAGCCAGATCAGCCAGTTCGTGTTGATCCACGTCGGACCCCGCCAGTACCGGTGCGGGTCGAACGCCGGCGCGCCGACCGCCGTGCTGGGCACCGGGAAGCCGCACCCGAGGAAGTCCACGGAGGTCAGGACGTCCACCAGCCGTCGCCGGACGTCCGGGTCGAGCCACGGGTCCAGCAGCGGGGTGAGGCAGCCGACGGTCACCGTGTCGGACCGGCCGCCGGTGCGGACGTCCAGGCTGGTGAACCGGTCGCCGTTCCACAGTCGTTCGGTCAGGCCGCGGTGCACCCGGTGGGCGTCCTTCTCGTGACCGGACCGGTCGGCGCCCAGCACGCCGGCGATCCGGGCCAGGCACAGCTCCGCGTCCAGCAGTACCGCGTTGAACAGCGGGTCCTCCACCACGAACCGGTGCCCGGACAGCGCGCCGTCGTCGCAGCCGGTGTCCCGATAGCCGGCGGCCAGCCCGATGTACGCCCGGTAGTCGGTGTCGGTGGGCCGCTGCGCGGCACCGACGTGCGTGACGTCGTGGCGGGTGAACGGGCGTGCGTCGAACGGTCCCGCGGCGGCGATCGCCGCGTCCCACAGCGGGCTGTTGTCCAGCCCGGACTCCCACGGGTGCACGATCGCCGCGAGCCCGCCACCGCCCACGTCGCGGGCCGTGCCCAGGTACCGGTGCCAGGCGACGAGCTTGGGGTAGAGGCGGCGGAGGAAGTCCACCGACCCGGCCGGGTCGACCTGGTACACGCGCAGCGCGGCGCGGGCGTGCATCGGCGGCTGCACGAGGCCCGAGGTGCGCGGGGCCGCGCCTCCCGCGCCGCCGTGCGTCGTCGGCGAACGCCAGAAGTCCGGCCCGGGGAAGTACGTGTCGGGGGCCTCCGGGTTGTACACGATCTGCGGCACCCGACCGTCGGGCCACTGCCCGGCGAACAGCGAAAGCAGCTCGGCCCGGGCGGCGGCCGGGTCGCAGTGGGCCAGGCCGATGGCGATGAACGCGGAGTCCCAGCTCCACTGGTGCGGGTACTGGTGCGGTGCGGGCAGTGTGATCCGGCCGACGCGGTTGCCGCGTAAAGTGTCCACGGCCCGCTGCCACAGGTCCGGTTCAGTCATCGGCGCCCCCGGCCACCGTCCGGCCCGGTGCGGGCCGGGCCGACGCGACCCGGCCCGGCCCGAACTGCGGCGACGGGAACTGGCCCGGCGGGACCTGGCCCGAAGCGAACCGCGGCGACGGGAGCTGGGGCGACGGGACCGGTCGCCCGGCGTCGTACGGCAGGACGCGGCGCGCCGGCCCGGTGAGCCGGCGCCCCGGGGGTACGGATCCGCCGTCGATGCGCACAGGGTACGTCGGCGCCCCGGGGCCGGTCCGGACCCGGGGCTCCGGTGGTCTTGCCACGTGGACGCAGGCCCGTAGCCTGACGTGCATGGACAGCCCCTACACGGATCCGTACGAGATCCTGGACGACCGGTTCCGGCCCTGCCGCGGAGACCTGTGCCTGGAGTGCCTGTGGACCGGCGGCCGGTGGGTCGAGGGCCCGGCGTACTTCCCGGCCGGCCGCTACCTGGTGTGGAGCGACATCCCCAACGACCGGATGCTCCGCTGGGACGAGATCACCGGTGCGGTCGGTGTGTTCCGGCAGCCCGCCTCGTACACCAACGGCAACACCGTGGACGACTCCGGCCGCCTGGTCAGCTGCGAGCAGGGCGAGCGCCGGGTCACCCGTACCGAGCCGGACGGCTCGGTGACCGTTCTCGCCGACCGTTACCAGGGCAAGCGCTTCAACAGCCCGAACGACGTGGTGGTCCGCTCCGACGGCTCCGTCTGGTTCACCGACCCGAGCTACGGCATCGACAGCGACTACGAGGGCCACCGGGCCGAGTCCGAGATCGGCGCCTGCCACGTGTACCGGATCGATCCGGTGACCGCTGAGGTGACCCTCGTCGCCGACGACTTCGACCGGCCGAACGGTCTCGCGTTCTCGGTCGACGAGCGGCGACTGTACGTCGCGGACACCCGGGGCGGCCACATCAGGGTGTTCGACGTCGAGGAGAACGGCATCCTGTCCGGCGGTGCGGTGTTCACCGACAAGATCAGTACCGGGGTGTTCGACGGCATCCGGGTCGACACCGACGGGCGCGTCTGGGCCGCCGCCGGTGACGGTGTCAACTGCTACGACCCGGACGGCAGCCGGATCGGCCGGGTCGTCGTGCCGGAGGTCGTCGCCAACGTCACCTTCGGTGGACTGAAGCGCAACCGCCTGTTCATCTGCGGCGGCACCTCGATCTACGCGATCGGCCTCGGCGTCAGCGGCGTCCGCCTCGGCTGAGCGACCGGCGCTGTCCGCCGGACCGGCGCTGCCCGGACCGGTGCAGCTCGCCGGACCGTCGCCGGTACGGCGGGCAGTCGGGCCGTGCACCGCGCACGGCCGTACGAGGCCGCTCACGGCTCAGAGCAGCGGGCGCAGCGTGTCGTAGGACCACTCCGCGAGCGTGGTCGGGGTACTCGACAGCACGTCGCGCGGCTGCTCCGGGGTGAAGTTCTCCCGCAGCCCGGTCGACATCCCCATGATGGACTCGACCTGCCCGTCACCCATCCCCGTCCCGCGGAGCGTCTCGCGCATCCGGTCGTCGGGGATCCGCTCCGCCCGCAGCGGACGACCCGTGGCGGCCGCGACGATCGCGGTCGCCTCGTCCCAGTTCAGGTCCTGCGGGCCGTGTACGGCCTGTACCTGCCGGCCGGACCAGCCGCCGGCCAGCAGGCGGTGCGTGGCCACCTCGGCGATGTCGCGGGGGGCCACCCAGGCCATCCGCTGGGTGGTGGGCAGCACGACCGGAACCACCCCGGCGCGGACCGCGTCGAGCAGGCCGAGCAGGTTGGTGAAGAAGAACCCGCACCGCAGATGCAGTACCGGGGCACCGGTGACGTCCAGCAGCTCCTCGGTACGGGCGAGCCCGTCGATCTCGCCCACCCCGTGCCGCTTCTCGGCGCCGATGCTGCTCAGGAAGACGGTGTGGCCGATGCCGTTGGTCGTGACGGCGCGGGCGGCGTTCGCGCCCACCCTCGCGTACCCGTCGGCCGGGTCGGCGGCCCCGGTGGGCGGGTCGACCCAGAACAGGGCGTCGACACCGGCGGTGGCGGCGACCACCGCGGCGCTGTCGGTGAGGTCGACCGGTACGGCGTCCACCCGCGCACGGACCGCCGGGTCGAGCCGGCCCGGGTCGCGGACGAGCACGACAGGGCGGACACCGGCGCGTACCAGCATCGCCACCATGTGGCGACCGACGTTGCCGGTGGGTGTGGTGACGGCGATCCGCATGAGCCGGCTCCTTCGCGTGTCGACGGACGGACCCTCGACACTAGGTGCCGTTCCGGTCAGATCCTGTCCGCGACCGGCCGTGTCGTTGCCGAGGCGCCCGCGTCGGCCGGCGACGGCTCGACCGCCGGCAGCCGTACGGTGAAGGTGGCGCCGTTGCCGGGCTCGCCGTCCGCGGTGATGCTCCCGCCATGACCGGACAGCACCTCCCGTACCAGCGCGAGCCCGAGTCCGAACCGGCGACCCGTGCCGTGCTCGCCGTGCGCGAAGCGCTCGAAGATGCGGTCGGCCTGCGCCGGGTCGAGCCCCACGCCGTCGTCGGTGACGGTGAGCAGGACGGTGCGGTCGTCGTCGGTGAGGCGCAGCGCGACGCGGACGTGGCCGCCGTGCGGCGTGTGCCCGATCGCGTTGTCCACCAGGGCGTTGACCACCCGCCGCAGCGCCGGCGCCGCACCGGACACCAGGAACGGCCGGTGCTCCGCGTCCAGTCGCAGCGTCAGGCCGCGCTGGCGTACCCGGGCCGTCTCGGCGCCGACCACCTCGTTCACCAGCGCGCCCAGGTCGACCGGTACGCGCCGCTGGCCGCCCGCGCCCCACTGGGCCGCGTGCAGCAGGTCGTCGAGCAGGTCACCGAATGCGCGCGAGTTGGCGACCAGACGGCGGGCGTCACCGGCGACGGTGGCGCTGTCGGCGCCGGTCCGCAGCCGCCGCTCCATCAGCTGCGCGCGGGTGTGGATCTGGGTGAGCGGGGTGCGCAGCTCGTGGCTGGCGTCGGCGACGAACCGGCGCTGCCGGCGCAGTGCCTCGCCGAGGGGACGGATGGCCCGCCCGGCCAGCAGTCGCCCGGTCACCAGGGCGGCCAGCAGGCCGGCGACCTCCGCGACGGTCAGCGCCAGGTACAGGCGTCGCCGCTCCTCCGCCTGGTAGCGCAGGTCCAGCGCCGCCTGCCGGACCCGGCCGCCGTGCCACTCGGTGCGGACCAGGTAGTCGACGCCACCGACCTCGTGCTCGGCGACGGTCAGCGGGTGCGCCGCCGTCACCCCACCCAGATCGGCGCGGAACGGCAGGTTGTCCGGCGCGGCCGGGGTGCCGTGCAGCCGCCCGCTGCGCTGCTCGAACATCCACACGCACGGCCACGGGTGCGCCACGCTCGCCTCCCGCAGCGACGCGGCCACCTCCCGCCGGCCGTCGGTGTGCTGCCGGTACGCCATCAGGCCCCAGTCGACCCCGCCGACCAGCAGCACCACGCCGGTGATGACGGCGGCGATCTGGCGGGTCAGCAGCCGACGGCTGCGCACCAGCAGCTGCTCCTCCGGGGCGCTCACAGCGCGCCGGCCTGGTAGCCGATGCCGCGTACGGTGCGTACCGCCTCCCGGCCCAGCTTGCGGCGCAGGTAGTAGACGTACGTGTCGACGATGGACTCCGCGGGCGCGTCCTCGAACACCCGGCGGCGCAGCTCCGCCCGCGGGTACACCATCCGGGGCCGGGCCGCCAGTACGTGCAGCAGCTCGAACTCACGGCCGGACAACGGCACCTCGCGCCGGTCGGCGAGGACCGCGGTGCGCCGCGCCGTGTCCAGCACGCCGGCGCCGACCGGCAGGTGCTCCGCGTCGTGCTGGTGGCGGCGCAGCAGGGCCCGTACCCGTGCCAGCAGCTCGTCCACGTCGAACGGCTTGACCAGGTAGTCCTCCGCGCCCGCGTCGAGGCCGGTGACCCGGTCGGCGACCGTGCCGTAGGCGGTCAGCAGCAGCACCGCGGCGGGTACGCCCCTGCGGCGCAGCCGGCACAGCAGGTTCAGCCCGTCGATGGCGGGCAGGCCCCGGTCGATGACCAGCACGTCGAACCGGCCGGTCAGGGCCAGGTGCAGACCGCGCTGCCCGTCCGCCGCCAGGCTGACCGAGTAGCCCTCGCTGCCGAACAGGTCGACCAGCATCGGGCCCAGCTCGGGATCGTCCTCCACCACGAGAAGCCTCGCGCCGGGGGAGTCGGCTGTCACGCTCACGGATACGACGGTAACTGGTCGCGCTCTGAGCGGATTCTGAGATTACGTCCGGACAGTGGGTGAGTCATCACGGATTGCCGCCATATCGGGCGGTACCGAGTACGCATACCGCGGGAGGACCGTACGCCATGGACCGCTACGCACCCCGAGCCAGGGCCGTCGTCGCGCTGCTGGCCCGCATCGCCCTGGGAGTGGTCTTCGTCGCACACGGCTGGCAGAAGCTCGCCACCAACGGCATGGACGCCACCACGAAGGCCTTCACCGGCATGGGCGTACCCGCACCCGGGGTGTCCGCCTGGTACGCGGCGCTGGTGGAACTCGTCGGCGGCGCCGCGCTCATCGTCGGGCTGGCCCTGCCGCTGTTCGGTGCCCTGTTGTTCCTCGACATGGCCGGCGCCCTGATCTTCGTGCACGCGCCGCACGGCATCTTCGCCTCCGACGGCGGCTTCGAGCTGGTCCTCGCGCTCGGCGTGGCCAGCCTGCTGGTCGGCGTCGCGGGTGGACCGATCGCGCTGGACCGGCTGCTGCTCCGGCGGCGCCGTACCGGACAGGAGGCCGGAGAACCGGTCGGTTCGGCCGCCTGACCTGCTGAAACGGCCGGTGGCCCGGGGAGCTGTCCCCGGGC
>JBAUUM010000650.1:0-3355 GCA_049582705.1 Actinocatenispora sp. | reverse complement strand
GTCCACAGTGGAGCGCGTGCGCATCGGGCCGGGCTCGTGGACAGGGCCCGTCCGGGCCGGGCTCGTGCAGGCGGGTCGCCGGGCCGGGCCGCCGGACTGGTGGCCAGGGTGCCCACGGCCCGGTCGGACCGGGCTCAGCGCCTGGCGTCGGGAACCAGCTCGTCGGCGAGCTGCTCGGTGAAGAGGCCGATGTCGGTGACGATGCCGGTGGCCTGGGCGCTGCCCCGGTCCGCGAGCTTGGTGACCGTCGCCGGGTTGATGTCCACGCAGACCAGCGGGATGGCCGCCGGAAGCAGGTTGCCCGTGGCGATCGAGTGCAGCATGGTCGCCACCATGATCACGAAGCCCACGCCGGGCAGTTCGGCCCGCATCGCGCGCTGACCCTCGATGACGTCGGTGTAGACGTCCGGCAGCGGACCGTCGTCGCGCACCGAGCCCACCAGTACGAAGCGCTTCTCCTGGGTGACCATCGCGTGCAGCACGCCGCTGGTCAGTACGCCCGACGAGACGGCCTTGCCGATCGAGCCCGCCGCGCGGATCTTGTTGATCGCCCGGATGTGGTGCTCGTGCCCGTGCGGCACGCCGTGCCCGCGGGCCAGGTCGACGCCCAGTGAGGTGCCGAAGATGGCGGACTCGATGTCGTGCGCGGCCAGCGCGTTGCCGGCGAACAGCACGTCCACGTAGCCCGCCTCGACCAGGGAGACCATGGCGGGCGCCGCGCCGGTGTGCACGATCGCCGGGCCACCCACCCACAGCACCTTCTCGCCGCGCGCCTTCACCTCGCGCAGCTGCTGCGCGATCTGGCGTACCAGCAGCGCCTGCGGCTTCTCGCTGGAGACCGAGCTGGACATGAACCCGAAGCTGTCCGCGGAACGTTCCACCTCGGGCAGCTGGATCACCCGTACCCCGCTGGCGCCGCACACGACCTGCTCGCCGGCGCGCACGTCGGACACCGGCAGGGTGTGCGCGGACTGTCCGTCCTCGTCCAGGACGATCCCGCAGTCCATCTCGGGGCCGGCCACCGCGATCCACCGGCCGCCGGTGCGCAGCTCGGTGGCCAGGTTCGTGGTGGAGTAGAAGTCGTCGGGGAAGACGCCGTCGGCCGGTGCCGGGCGCAGCAGCGCCTCGCCGGTCTGCACCGGGTTCACGCCGTGGGTCTGCAGGCGCATCAGGATCCGGGACAGCTGCTCGGAGTCGGCGGCACCGATCGACAGCAGCGCGGTGGACTCGTCGGCGTGCTCCCGGCCGACGTCCAGCTTCTTGATCCGGTAGTCGCCGCCGTATTCCAGCACGTCGTCCAGGATCCGGGCCAGGATTCCCGAGTCGAGAATGTGGCCACGTACCTCGACGTTCTCGGTGTCTCCCACGTCAAACACTCCCTACCGCCGCGACCAGCGCCCTTGCCGATCCCCTCGCCTCTGCAAGGTAGTAACGGACCGATGACCGCCCGCGCGCGGGGTGGACAACCGGGCCAATCGTCGCGAGGATGCACCACGCCGAACCGGTAACTTTCCGCTACGGAGGCCATCGGCCCGGCGAAACACGTACAGAGGAGGCAGCACCGTGAGCGACGGTCCAGCCATCGGCGACCGTGACCCCGAGACCACCCGGCCGGTGCCCGAACCGCCCGCCGCCCACCCCCCGTCCACGGCCCCGGGCACCATGTACGACCGGGGCGCGGCGGTCTGCGTGATCGGCGCCGGATCCTCGGGCCTTGCCGCGGTGAAGAACCTGGCAGAGCACGGTTTCGAGGTCGACTGCTACGAGCGGGAGACCGGCGTCGGAGGGTCCTGGAACACCAGCCACGAGCGCAGCCCCATGTACTCCGGGCTGCACATGATCTCCAGCCGGCCCTTCACCCAGTTCCCCGACTTCCCGATGCCGGACCGCTACCCGGACTACCCGGACCACCGGCAGGTGCTCTCGTACTTCGAGCGGTACGCCGACCACTTCGGGCTCCGGGAACATGTCTGGTTCGGCACCGAGGTGGTGAGCGTCACTCCCGCCGGTGGCGACCGGTGGGACGTGACCGTGAAGGGCACCGGCGGCGGGCCGACCCGGACGCTGCGCTACGCGGCCGTGGTGGTCGCCAACGGGCACCTGTGGCACCCGCACCGGCCCGACTATCCGGGGCAGGACGAGTTCACCGGCGACGTCATCCACTCCGCCGCGTACGGCGACCCGGCCCAGCTGCGTGGCAAGCGGGTACTGGTCGTCGGCGGCGGCAACTCCGGCTGTGACATCGCGGTGGCCGCCGCCCAGCAGGCCGAGCGCACCTGGCACTCGACCCGGCGCGGCGCCTGGCTCACCCCGAAGTACCTGCTCGGCCGGCCGGCCGACCAGCTCGACGATCTGACCCGGGCGTTCCGGCTGCCGATCTGGGCTCGCCGCACCGCGTACCGGACGGCGCTGCGGCTGACCGTGGGACGCCCGGCCCGGTTCGGGCTGCGCCGGCCCGAGCACCGGCCGTTCGCGGCCCACCCGGTCGTGACCAGCCTGCTGATGTACCACCTGGGGCACGGGGACCTGGCGCCGGTGCCGGACATCGCGCAGTTCGAGCGCAACCGGGTCGTCTTCACCGACGGTTCCTCCGCCGACCCGCAGCTGGTGGTCCTGGCCACCGGGTTCCGGCCCCGGTTCGCGTTCCTGTCCGACGAGTACCTCGGCGGCGACGAGGAACGGCCCCGGCTCTTCCTGCAGATGCTCAGCCCGAAGTACCAGACGCTGTCGGTGGCCGGCCTGATCGACCCGGACTCGGGCCAGTTCGGCCTGGTGCACTGGCAGACGGTGCTGATCGCCCGTCTGCTGCGGGCCCGTGCCGAGAACCCGGACCGCGCCGCGGCCCTGTTCCGGAAGGCGGAACGGGACATCGACCGGCGCTACCCGCAGACCCGCATGCTGCCCACCGGGCGGCACCGCTTCGACGTCGGCCACCACCGCTACCTCGCCGTGTTGCACCGCGCCCTCGCCAGCCTGGAGGTGACCACATGAGTCGTGAGACGACCTTCGAGACACAGCACACCCCGAGCCGGGACGACCGCGGGGAGTCGTCGTTCTTCGAGAGCGCCTTCGCCACCGGTACCGGCTCGTCGGCTCCGGTGCGCGGCCCGAAGCCCGCGTCGGCGGGCCGCCGGCCGGTGAAGGTGGCACCCACGACGCCGTGGCGGCGGTGGGAGTGGGCGCGGCCGGTACGGCCCACGCAGCGGGAGGTACGGCACGTCGAGGCGAGCGGCGAGGCCGACGCCCCACCGGTGCTGTTCGTGCCGGATCTGCGCGACCAGGGCGGCGCCGCGGCGCTGGAGCCGTGGCTGGCCGCCGCGGCCCGGCGGGGGCACCCCGCCTACGCGGTCAGCCC
>JBAUUM010000649.1:0-18978 GCA_049582705.1 Actinocatenispora sp. | reverse complement strand
CCGGATTCCGGTGGCCGGCGCTTCTGCCGTACACGGACGCTGCCTGGTTTCCGTCCCGCCGACACCCGGGCCGCGCCACAGCGCGGGAAAGCCTGGCGGCCGCCGTGTCGGGACGCCTGCGTGCCTCTCAGCCCTCCGGGCCCTCAAGCGTGAGGTGACGCAGGATCGCGGTCAGATGGGCGTCGTTGAGCTCGCCGGGATCGGCATCGGCCGCCCGGTGCCGGCCGATCCGCTGCGCCTGACGGGTCGGTAGCGGCGCGGCACCCTGGTGCTGCGGCGCGGTGACAGGCGGCTCTTCCTCGTCGGTCATCATCGCCTCCCCCATTGGCCACAACAGTTACAGTCCGTTCATAATAGACGGGTGCAACATGCGCGCGACAAGACACGCTGTGTCGGACTTGCGCGCAAACAGGGCACACCGTCCCCGCCGTGCCGTCCTGTCACTGTCCGGTGCCCCGTCAAGCGCCCGACGTCACGCGGTAGGCGTCGTAGACACCGTCGACCTTCCGTACGGTGCGCAGCAGATGCCCGAGGTGCTTCGGGTCGGCCATCTCGAAGGTGAAGCGACTGACCGCGACACGGTCACGGGTCGTGGTGACCGTGGCGGACAGGATGTTCACCTTCTCCTCGCTGAGCACCTTCGTCACGTCGGCGAGCAGCCGGTGCCGGTCCAGCGCCTCGACCTGGATCGCCACCAGGAACGTACTGGCAGCGCTGGGCTTCCAGTTGACCTCCACCAACCGGTGCGGCTGGCGGCGCAGTTCCGTGGCGTTCGTGCAGTCGGTGCGGTGCACGCTGATCCCGCCGGAGTGCGTGACGAACCCGAGGATGTCGTCGCCCGGCACCGGGGTGCAGCAGCGGGCCAGCTTCACCCACACGTCGGAGGCGCCGGCCACCACCACACCCGGGTCGTACGTGCGGCCCCGGTTGCGCGGCGGCCTGGTCGGCACCGCGGTCTCGGCGATGTCCTCGACCGCGCCTTCCTCGCCGCCGTACGCGGCCACCAACCGCTGCACCACGGCCTGCGCGGAGACCTGACTCTCCCCCACCGCCGCGTACAGGCTCGACACGTCGGTGTGGTGCAGGTCCCGGGCGATTGCGGTCAGGGCGTCGGCGGTGAGCATCCGCTGCAGGGGCAGGCCCTGCTTGCGCATGGCCCGCACAATCGCGTCCTTGCCGGTCTCGATCGCCTCTTCGCGGCGTTCCTTGTTGAAGTACTGCCGGATCTTGGTCCGGGCGCGCGGGCTCGAGACGAAACCCAACCAGTCGTGCGACGGCCCCGCGGTCTCCGACTTGGAGGTGAAGATCTCCACCACGTCACCGTTGGAGAGCTGACTCTCCAACGGGACCAGCTTCCCGTTGACCCGGGCGCCGATGCACTTGTGCCCGACCTCGGTGTGCACCGCGTAGGCGAAGTCGACCGGCGTGGACCCCTTGGGCAGCGCGATCACGTCGCCCTTCGGGGTGAAGACGTACACCTCCTGGCTGGACAGGTCGTAGCGCAGCGAGTCGAGGAACTCGCTCGGGTCGCTCGCCTCCCGCTGCCAGTCGAGCAGCTGCCGCAGCCACGCCATCTCGTCGATGTGCGCCGGCGGACCGACGATCGTGGCGTCCTTGTTCTCCTTGTACTTCCAGTGCGCCGCGATGCCGTACTCGGCGGTCCGGTGCATGGCCCAGGTGCGGATCTGCATCTCGACCGGCTTGCCGGTCGGCCCGATGACCGTCGTGTGCAGCGACTGGTACATGTTGAACTTGGGCATCGCGATGTAGTCCTTGAACCGGCCCGGTACGGGCTGCCAGTTCGCGTGCACCACGCCGAGAGCCGCGTAGCAGTCGCGCACCGTGTCGACCAGGACCCGCACGCCGACCAGGTCGTAGATGTCGGTGAAGTCGCGGCCCCTCACGATCATCTTCTGGTACACCGAGTAGAGGTGCTTGGGTCGGCCGACGACCTGGGCCTTCAGTTTCGCGCCGCGCAGGTCGGTCTTGACCTTGTCGGTGACGTCGTTGAGCAGGGCATCGCGCTGCGGGGTGTGGTCGGCGACCAGCCGGGCGATCTCCTCGTACCGCTTGGGGTACAGGGTCGCGAACGCCAGGTCCTCCAGCTCCCACTTGATCGTGTTCATGCCCAGCCGGTGCGCCAGCGGGGCCAGGATCTCCAGCGTCTCGCGCGCCTTCTGCTCCTGCTTCGGTCGCGGCAGGAACGTCAGGGTGCGCATGTTGTGCAGCCGGTCGGCCAGCTTGATGACCAGGACCCGCGGATCCTTCGCCATGGCGATGACCATCTTGCGGATCGTCTCGGCCTTCGCGGCGTCGCCCAGCTTGACCTTGTCGAGCTTGGTCACGCCGTCGACCAGCAGGGCCACCTCGCCACCGAAGTCGCGCTGCATGTCGGGCAGTGCGTAGCGGGTGTCCTCGATGGTGTCGTGCAGCAGGGCCGCGATCAGCGTCGTGGTGTCCATGCCCAGCTCGGACAGGATCTGCGCGACCGCGAGCGGGTGCGTGATGTACGGGTCGCCGGACTTGCGGAACTGCCCCGTGTGGTGGTGGGCTGCCACGTCGTAGGCGTGCTGCAGCTCCCGGACGTCCACCTTGGGGTGGCTGGCGCGGTGCGTGGCCACCAGAGGCTCGAGCACCTCGGAGACCTGCGGGGTCTGCCACGGGGCGTTGAACCTGGCGAGACGCGCGCGCACCCGGCGTCCGGTCGGCGCGCTGGACAACGCGGACGACGGCCCGACGGCCGTGCCCGCCGGATCGGTCGGACCGGTGTTCCCCGGATCGGGCCGCGGACCGTTGCTGGCCGCCCCGGCCCGGCCGTCGCCGGCCGACCCGTCCTCGCCGGACGGCGGGGCCGGCTGCTGGTCGGAAGCCGGGGTCTCAGGCGTGGGCTCGGCTCCGGCAGTGCGCTCCGGCCGCACGCTCCCCTCGGACAACACTTACCCCTGACAGGTGGAGGTCAACAATTCCCGGTCCACAGCCTGCGGACCGGGTGCCCATCGTATCCCGGGGCACCCAGTCCGTGCCCGGCGCGCACCCGCTGCGTAACCGCCCGTTCCGCGCTCGGCGGGCGATCCGACACCCCGGATGGGCGCGCCGACGTCAGACAGTCAGCAGTGCGTGTACCGGCCGGGGCGCCAACCGCTCACGACCCGGCAGGAACGACAGCTCCATCAGGACGCTGAACCCGGCCACGGTGCCGCCGGCCCGCTCCACCAGGTCGAGGCTGGCCTCGGCCGTGCCCCCGGTGGCCAGGACGTCGTCGACGACCAGCACCCGGTCCCCGGACGGGAAGGCGTCCTCGTGCACCTCCAGGGTCGCCTCCCCGTACTCCAGGGCGTAGGAGGCCGACACGGTCTTGCGCGGCAGCTTCCCCGCCTTACGGACGGGTACCAGCCCGGTCCCCGTCGCGTACGCCACCGCCGCGGCGATCACGAACCCGCGGGCCTCGATGCCGGCCACGACGTCGAAGCTGTTCGCGCCGTGGTGCTCGATGATCGCGTCGATCGCCCTGCGGAAACCCGCCGCGTCGGCGAACAGCGGGGTCAGATCCTTGAACGCGATTCCCGGCTTCGGAAAATCCGCCACATCCACGACATGTTCCGCGACAGCGGCGGCAACCTCTGCGCCGCTGTCACCACGTGCCGTGACCAGATCCGCTCTCGTCACGCCCGATTTCTCCTATCTCGCCTGTGTCGCGCGGCCATCGGTCAGGTACGTCGCTTGTTGCCGGGTCGGCCGCCCTTGTTGCCGGGTCGGCGTCGTCCCGTGGGACGGCTGGTGGGCCGGGCGCCGGGACGCGGCGCGGATCCGGCGAGCACCCGCTCGGCGTCGTCGTTGCCGTCGTGTTCGTCGTCGTGCTCGCCGGAGTCCTCGTCGTCGGTCCCGGATCCGTGACCGGCGCTCGGCTCCCGTGAGCCCTCCGCGGCCTGCTCCTCCGCCTTCTTGCGCTTCGCCTCGGCCAGGTTGGACCGCTTGGCCATCACCCGGGCGGTGTGCGCACGGAAGCGCGGGTCGCGGTTCTTCAGGTCCACGAGCACCGGCGCGGCGAGGAAGATCGACGAGTACGTGCCGGACAGCATGCCGACGAACAGCACCAGACCCAGATCCTTCAGCGTGCCCGCGCCGAGCAGCCCGGCCCCGATGAACAGCAGGCCGGCGACCGGCAGCAACGCGATCACCGTGGTGTTGATGGATCGCATCAGGGTCTGGTTCACGGCGAGGTTCGTGGCCTCGGCGTAGGTCGTGCGACTGCTCGCCGTGATGCCCCGGGTGTTCTCGTGGACCTTGTCGAACACCACCACCAGGTCGTACAGCGAGAAGCCGAGAATGGTCAGCAGACCGATCACCGTGTTCGGCGTGACCTCCCAGCCGACCAGCGAATAGACCACCGCCGCGACGAAGAGGTCGTGGACGACCGAGACGAACGCCGCCACGGCCATCCGCCACTCGAACCGGAAGATCAGGTACACGACCACCAGGGCCAGGAACACCGCCAGCGCGACGGCGGCCTTCTGGGTGATCTGCGCACCCCACGCACCGCTGACCGAACTCTCGCTGATCTGGTTCGGCGGGATGTTCAGCCGGTCGCTGATGGTGGTCTTGACCTTGGCCGCCTGCTTCTGGTCCAGCGAGCCGGTCTTGATCAGGTACGAGGGCTTCGTGCCGCCCACGGACTGGCCGGTGATCACGTCGGCGCCGCCGACGCTCACCGCTCGCTTCGCCTCGGCCAGGGTCACCGACGGCGTCTTGGGCACCTGGAACTCCTCGCCACCGGAGAAGTCGATCCCCAGGGTGAAGCCCCGGAAGGCGAAGCTGGCGATGCCGAGCACCAGGATGCCCAGCGTGATGAGGTAGAAGACCTTGCGGCGGCCGATGACGTTGAGACCCGCGTCGCCGCGGTAGAGCCGATGTGCGAGCCCCTGAGCGCTCATCTCAGGCCTCCTTCGCAGCGGTGCGGCCGGGCCGGCGCCGCGAATCGTCGTCGTCCTTGCCAGCATGCTCCAGGACCCGACCCAGGCCGGAGACCTTGGGCGAGAGGAACGCGCGGCTGCGGGCGAACAGGGTCATGATCGGGTGTCGGAACAGGAACACCACGATCAGGTCGAGGATGGTCGCGAGCCCCAGTGCGAACGCGAAGCCCCGGACGGACCCGCTGGACAGGAAGTACAGCACCGCCGCACACATGATCGTGATCGCGTTCGCGGAGATGATCGTGCGTCGGGCCCGTACCCAGGCGCGGGGCACCGCACTGCGCGCACTTCTCCCGTCCCGGATCTCGTCCTTGAGCCGTTCGAAGTAGATCACGAACGAGTCGGCGGCGACGCCCAGTGACACCACGAATCCGGCGAAACCGGCGAGGGTGAGAGTCAGGCCCGGGTTGCGGCCGAGCAGCACCAGCGCTGCGAACACGAGCAGTCCGGACAGCACCAGGCTCAGGAAGATCACCAGGCCGAGCAGGCGGTAGTAGAACAGCGAGTACAGGATCACGATCAGTAGACCGATGGCCGCCGCGATCAGACCGGCCTGCAGCTGGCTGGTGCCCAGCGTGGCCGAGATCTGCCGCGCCTCACCCTGGTTGAACGTCAGCGGCAGGGCACCGTACTTCAGCTGGTTGGACAGCTCCGCAGCCTGCTGCTGGTTGAAGCTGCCGCTGATCTCGGCCGGGCCGGAGATGACGCTGATGATGCCCGGCGCGGACACCACCCGGGTGTCGAGGGTGATGGCGACCCGGCAGTGCCCGCTCTCGTTCAGCGACGCCTGCTCGCAGGTCGGCTTGGCGGTGTTGTTCACCGCCTCCTTGGTCAGGTTGGTCCAGTTGTTCTGGCCGTTGCCCTTGAAGTTCAGCGTGACCTTCCAGCCGCCCTGCTGCTGGTCGTAGGTGTAGTCCGCGCTCTTCACGTCCTTGCCGACGACCTTGGCCTTGTCCATCAGGTACTTGGTGCCCTTGTCACACGCGACGACCTGCTGGGCCGGCTCGTCGATGGCACCGGCGGGACGGCTGTTGAGCTGCTTGCAGGTGATCTGCGGAATGTTGAACTGGATGGACGGCGGCAGCGCGTCCACCTCGTCGCGGTTCAGCTTGCCGAAGGGCTTGAACAGCGCGGCGGCCTGCGGGTTCTGGGCGACCTGGTCGGGACTCTGCACCTGACCGGCCAGCTGGTACGCCTGCCCCAGCTTCTTCTGCACCCGGACCAGCGTGCGCTTCTTGTCCGCGCTGGTGGTCACCGTGTCGTCGGCCTGGCTGGCGCTCGGGCTCGCGCTGGCGTTGGGGCTCGCGCTGCTCTTCGGACTGGCGCTGCTCTTCGGGCTCGAACTGGCCTTCGGGCTGGCGCTGCTCTTCGCGCTGGAGCTGGGCTTCGGGCTGGCACTCTTCTTCGAGCTGGCCTTCGGCTTGGGCTGCTGACTGGTGTCCTGGGTCAGGTTCAGCACCTTGCGGAAGCGCAGCTGGGCGGGTTCACCGACCTGCTTGATCGCGTCGCTGTTCTGGCCCGCCACCGAGACGACGATGTTGGAGTCGCCCTCGGTGATCACCTCGGGCTCGGAGATGCCCAGACCGTTCACCCGCTGCTCGATGATGTTGCGGGCCTCTTCGAGGCTGTTCTTCGGCGGGGCCTTGCCGTCCGTGGTCTTGGCGATCAGCGTGAGCGTCGTGCCGCCCACCAGGTCGAGGCCCAGTCGTGGCTTGAGCTTCTGGTGCCAGTCACCGATCGCGCCGGGTCCGGTCAGACAGACCAGGGCGTACAGCAGGACAAAGATGCCGGCCAGCACGGCCAGGTACCGGGACGGATGCATCCGCCCCTTAGGAGGTGGTGCCACGACGTGTTGTCTCCTGCCTCGAGGTCCCAGCTGATCCCGCCCTCGTGCACCCCATTCGAGGGCCCGGGCCGCACCGCCCCGCCCTAGGGCGGAGCCGTACGCGATTCACCCGTGATTGTGCAGTACTCGCCCACGCGTCCGGTAACCGCCCGGCAACCCCGCTACCTCCGGGTCACCGGAGATGTCAGGGTCACGGCTTCGGCGGGGACGCGTCGGCAGTCGTGTTGTTCAGTTGGCGGTCGGGTCCCGCGGCAGCGTCTGCTTGGCCGCACCCACCTGCTCCTTGGCCGGCTTGCCGGACGTGGTCTCGTCGGCGTCCACCGTCTCGGTGACGGTCTCCGGCTCGTCCTCGACCTCGACCTGCTCGTCGTACTCGTCCTCGACGACGTCGTCCTCGTCGTCTTCCTCGACGGCCTCGTCCGCGGGGGTGACGACCCGGGCGATCGCACCCTTGGCGTACCGGTTGGTCACGCCGGGCGAGACCTCGAGCGTGATGGACTCGTCGTCGCTGTCGACGATGGTGCCGTAGAGGCCACCGAGCGTCATGATCTCCGCGCCGATACTGGCCGAGGACTGCATCTGCTGCTGCTCACGCTTGCGCTTCTGCTGCGGGCGGATGAGCAGGAAGTACATCGCGACGATCATGAGGACAAACAGCAGGATCATCGTCCAGCTGCTGCCCCCGCCGCTTTTGGCTGCCGCCAAGGGCTGTGCGAAAAGCACTGGTGACCTTCCCATATTCTTTGGGGTGTAGACCGGCCGGAGTCTAGCCGGTCGGCTTTCCTGAACCCGGAGCGGCGTGGGTCACGGTCCGATCACGGCTCAGGTATGGAACAGATCGTGCTGAGTGTCCGGTCCGTCCCCGCCCGGAACCGCGCCGAACGTCCCGGGTGGGGGCGTTCGACCGAGATGCTGCCAGGCGGCTGTCGTCGCCACCCGACCACGGGGAGTGCGGGCCAGTAGCCCGGCCCGAACCAGGAACGGCTCGCAGACCTCCTCGACAGTATCGGGTTGTTCGCCGACCGCAACCGCGAGCGTCGTCAGGCCCACCGGACCGCCACCGAACGAGGCGACCAGCGCGTTCAGTACCGCGCGGTCCAGCCGGTCGAGCCCGAGCGCGTCCACGTCGTACACGGCCAGCGCGGCCCGCGCAACGGCCAGGTCCACCACGCCGTCCGCACGCACCTCCGCGTAGTCGCGCACCCGGCGCAGCAGCCGGTTCGCGATCCGGGGCGTGCCCCGGGAACGGCCGGCGATCTCCGTCGAGCCCTCCGGGGTCAGCGTCACGCCCAGGATGCGCGCCGAGCGGAGGAGCAGCGCGTCCAGCTGCACGGCCGTGTAGAAGTCGAGGTGCGCGACGAACCCGAACCGGTCCCGCATCGGACTGGTCAGCAGGCCGGACCGGGTGGTCGCACCCACCAACGTGAACGGCTCCACGTCCAGAGGGATGGCGGTCGCCCCGGGTCCCTTGCCGACCACCACGTCGACCCGGAAGTCCTCCATCGCGCTGTACAGCAGTTCCTCGGCGGGGCGCGCGATCCGGTGGATCTCGTCGATGAACAGCACGTCGCCGGGGCCGAGACTGGTCAGCATCGCCGCCAGGTCACCGGACCGCTCGATCGCCGGGCCGCTGGTCACCCGCAGCGCGGACCCCAGCTCCGCGGCCACGATGTTGGCCAGCGTCGTCTTGCCCAGGCCGGGCGGACCGGCCAGCAGAATGTGGTCCGGCGGGTCGCCCCGTCGTGTCGCCCCGGCCAGCAGCAGCTCCAACTGCTCGCGGACGCGGTCCTGCGCGATGAACTCCGACAGCCGACGCGGCCGGACGTTCACCTCGGCCCGCAGTTCCTCGTCCGTCGCGAACGAGGACACGACGCTCGCGGCGCGGTCCTGGTCGTCCGGGGCGCTCATCGGGCCCGCCCGAGGTGCCGGATCGCCTGCTTGAGCAGCGTCGGTACCGGCGGGGTCGGCTCACCGTCGACCAGACCGTCCGCGACCACCGCCACGGCGGCGGTGGCGTCACGCGGAGACCAGCCCAACCCGACCAGCCCCTGCTCCACCTGTTCCTGCCACGCCATCGGCCGTACCACCGGTGCGGCACCCGTCGGCTTCGCGGACGGTACCGGGCCGATCCGCTCCCGCAGTTCCAGGATCAGCCGCTCCGCCGACTTCTTGCCCACGCCGGGGACCCGTACCAGGGTCGGCACGTCACCGGTGGACAGCGCACGGCGCACGGTCAGCGGGTCGAGCACGGCGAGGATCGCCTGCGCCAACCGCGGCCCCACCCCGGACGCGGTCTGCAGCAGCTCGAACAGCCCCCGTTCCTCGACGTCGGCGAAGCCGTACAGGGTCAGCGAGTCCTCCCGCACGATCAGACTGGTGTGCAGCAGTGCCTCGGCACCGACCTGCAGACCGGCCAGCGTGCCGGGCGCGCACAGCACGCTGAACCCCAGCCCGCCCGAGCGGCCACCCACGTCGACGACGGCCTCGTTGGGGCCGATGGCGGTCACCTGGCCGCGGACACTCGCGATCACGTCTTCTCCCCCCACGCCCCACGACTACGGGCCCGCTGCGTCGGTCTGCCACGGTCGCCGGCGACGCGCGTCCGTGCCGTGTCGGCCAGTGCCGCGGCCAGCCGGGCCCGCGCGCCGCCGCGCCACACATGACAGATGGCCAGCCCCAGGGCGTCCGCCGCGTCCGCGGGACGGGGCGGATCGGCGAGCCGCAGCAGCCGGGTCACCATGGCGGTCATCTGCGCCTTGTCCGCGGTACCGGAACCGGTGACCGCGGCCTTCACCTCGCTCGGCGTGTAGGTGGTGACCGGAATGCCGGCCCGCACACCCGCGAGGATCGCCACCGCACTGGCCTGCGCGGTGCCGATCACCGTCTGCGTGTTGTGCTGGCTGAACACCCGCTCCACCGCCACCGCGTCCGGGCGGTGCTGCGCCACCAGTTCCGCCAGCCGCTGGTCCAGCGCCAGCAGGCGCAGGGCCAGGTCCTCCTCGGCGGGCGTGCGCACCACCTCGACGGCGACCAGATCGCAGGGCCGACCGGGGCGGCCGGACACGACCCCCACCCCGCACCTGGTCAGACCGGGGTCCACCCCGAGTACCAACACGACAGCTCCCTGCTCGAACGTCCGTTCGAGCAGGGAGCCTACCGGTCTGCGTCTCTTGCGCCCCGGGCGACACACCCGGCCGGTCGTCCGGTACCGGCGTCAGCCGCCGGACCTGCGGTGCCGGTGGTCAGTCGATGGCGGCGAGCACGTCGTCGGAGATGTCCGCGTTGGTGTACACGTTCTGCACGTCGTCGCAGTCCTCGAGCGCGTCGATCAGCTTGAACACCTTGCGCGCCCCGTCCTCCTCCAGCGGCACGTTCACGCTGGGCAGGAAACTCGCGTCGGCGGAGTCGTAGTCGATGCCCCCGGTCTGCAGCGCGGTGCGCACGCCGACCAGGTCGGTGGCCTCGCTGACCACCTCGAACGACTCACCGAGGTCGTTGACCTCCTCGGCACCGGCCTCCAGCACGGCGCCGAGCACGTCGTCCTCCGACGTGCCCTCCTTGCCCACGATCACCACGCCCTTGCGGGTGAACAGGTAGGAGACGCTGCCGGCGTCGGCCAGGCTGCCGCCGTTGCGGGTCAGCGCGGTGCGAACCTCCCCGGCCGCCCGGTTCCGGTTGTCGGTCAGGCACTCGATGAGCAGCGCCACGCCGTTCGGGCCGTAGCCCTCGTACATGATCGTCTGCCAGTCGGCGCCGCCGGCCTCCTGGCCGGATCCCCGCTTGACCGCCCGGTCGATGTTGTCGTTCGGGACGGAACTCTTCTTGGCCTTCTGGATGGCGTCGAACAGGGTGGGGTTACCGGCCGGGTCACCGCCCCCGGTGCGCGCTGCGACCTCGACGTTCTTGATCAGCTTGGCGAACATCTTGCCGCGTTTGGCGTCGATGACCGCCTTCTTGTGCTTGGTCGTCGCCCACTTTGAGTGACCGGACATATATCTCTCCGTCCCCGACTGCGCCCACCGTCATGCGCCGGCAAGCATGCCACACGCCGCCGGCGCGACTTCCAGGCCCTGGCAGGGAGTGCGCGACCAACGCCGCGTGACCCTTCGTACCGGGGCCACGCGGGCGGCGTGACACCCCCGGATCAGCTCGGCCGGGCCGCCCGCACCGTCTGGACCAGTTCCGCGAAGAAGCGGTGGACCCGAAGATCACCGGTCAGCTCGGGGTGGAACGCGGTCGCCACGAGGTTGCCCTGCCGTACCGCCACGATCCTACCGTCGGCCGGACCCCCCGGGACGCGGGCAAGGACCTCCACGCCCGGTCCGACGGATTCCACCCACGGCGCCCGGATGAACACCGCGTGGAACGCTCCACCGCCGATGCCGGACAGTTCGAGGTCCGTCTCGAACGAGTCGACCTGGCGGCCGAAGGCGTTGCGCCGCACCACCATGTCGATGCCGCCGAAGAAGCGCTGGTCGTCCCGGCCGTCCAGCACCTGCCGGGCGAGCATGATCATGCCCGCGCAGGAGCCGTACACCGGCATGCCGGCGGCGATCCGCTCGCGGATCGGCTCCATCAGCTCGAACGCGACCGCGAGCTTGCTGATCGTGGTCGACTCGCCACCGGGCACGACCAGGGCGTCGACCGCGGCCAGCTCGGCGGGCCGGCGGACCGGTCGGGACAGCACGCCGCCGGTCTCCAGGGCGTGCAGGTGCTCGCGCACGTCGCCCTGGAGCGCCAGCACCCCTACGGTCGGGGTGGCCGACCCGTCGCCGGCCTGCCCCTGGGTGGCCGGCTGCTCGGCGGGCGCGTCCACGCGTACCGATGTGCTGGTCACCGTGTGGTTCACCAACCGCGCTCGGCGAGACGGTGCGGCTCGGCGATGCCCTCGACGTTGATGCCGACCATCGCGTCGCCCAGGCCGCGGGAGACCTTCGCGATCATGTCCGGGTCGTCGTGGAAGGTGGTGGCCTTCACGATCGCCGCAGCGCGCTTGGCCGGGTCACCGGACTTGAAGATCCCGGAGCCGACGAACACGCCTTCGGCGCCCAGCTGCATCATCATCGCCGCGTCGGCGGGAGTGGCGATGCCACCGGCGGTGAACAGCACGACCGGCAGCTTGCCGGTGCGCGCGACCTCGGCCACCAGTTCGTACGGCGCCTGCAGTTCCTTGGCCGCCACGTACAGCTCGTCGGCGCTCAGCGAGGTCAGTCGCGCGATCTCGCCGCGGATGCTGCGCATGTGGGTGGTGGCGTTGGACACGTCACCGGTGCCAGCCTCGCCCTTGGAACGGATCATCGCCGCGCCCTCGGTGAGCCGGCGCAGCGCCTCGCCGAGGTTGGTGGCGCCGCACACGAACGGCACGGTGAACTGCCACTTGTCGATGTGGTTGGCGTAGTCGGCCGGGGTCAGCACCTCGGACTCGTCGATGTAGTCGACGCCCAGCGCCTGCAGGACGCGCGCCTCGACGAAGTGCCCGATCCGGGCCTTCGCCATGACCGGGATGGACACCGCGTTGACGATGCCGTCGATCAGGTCGGGGTCGCTCATCCGGGCCACGCCGCCCTCGGTGCGGATGTCGGCCGGCACCCGTTCCAGGGCCATCACCGCCACCGCGCCCGCGTCCTCGGCGATCTTGGCCTGCTCGGGGGTGACCACGTCCATGATCACGCCGCCCTTGAGCATCTCGGCCATGCCCCGCTTCACCCGGGCGGTGCCGGTGCCAGCGGTTTCCGTGGAGGTGGATTCGGTCGTCACGGCCGGCGGGCTCCTTCGGTCGTCAAAATTCGTCGTCGATCGTTTCGATCGTCGATCAGATGGTCGTCGATTGGTGGCAGGCGGGAGTTTCCGGCCCGGAACCACCCTTCATCCTACCCTCGCGACCCGGCGTTGCCGCTGGTCTGAGAGGCACGGCTCACAGGCTCCCGGAGGACCCCGCACGAGCCAACGTCCCGCCGCCCGCCGAGGACGGCAGCGCGGGATCGTCGATGTCGAAATACCCCGGTACGGGGTGCTTGCGGGCCAGCCGTAACAGCCGGACCACGCGCCGGCGGCGCACCGCGAGCGCGTCGCGGACCAGGTCGGTGTGAACCTGCCGGGCCAGCATCACCCGGCGACCGACCGCGCCCAGCTCCACCAGCGCCCCGTCGTCCGGTTCGAGGGTCAGCTCACGGACCAGCCGGGTGAGGTCGTTCTCGGCGGCCTCCCGGTCGGGCGGGGCGGCCTCGGCCGCCGCCCGTGCCGCGGTGCGGATGGACGGCGCCTGACCGCTCCACCGGTCCGCGGACCGGTCCGCCAGGTCGGTGATCACGGTGGCCCGGCGCAGCAGTTGCCCGTCCAGCGCGGAGCTGGCCCCCGCCGCGCGGGCATGCAACCGGTCCACGCGACGCGCTAGCCACGTCAGGTAGGTCGCCACCAGGACGACCACCGCCACCACGCCGACGACCCACCACACGCTGGGCATTTTAGTACCGCCGGATCGGGAGGCGTCGCGCACGTCGGGCGTTTGGCACCCCGGACGCCGCAGTGCTACCCAAAGTCATGGTGACGTCACCAGAACAGATCTCTCGCTCGGCGCGGCACGAACCTGGCAGCACGGGCCACGAGCTGGTCCTGCTCCTCGGACGCGGCGTCACCGAGTACGTCGGGCAGCCGCTCGTCCAGCGCGGGGTCGTCGCCCAGCACCGGCGGCACGCCGCTGGTCGCCTCCACGGCGCTGGTGTAGACCTCCAGCACCCGCTGGGCGACCACCGGCCAGTCGTACGCGGCGACCACCTCGCCGGCGCGCGCCCGCAGCGCCGCACGCCGGTCCGGGTCGTCGAACAGCCCGGCCAGCTCGGTCGCGAGAGACCCGGCGTCACCGGTACGGAACAGTGCCCCCGCCCGACCGCCGTCCAGTACCCGCCGGAACGCGTCCAGGTCGCTGGCCAGTACCGGGGTGCTGGCGGCCATGGCCTCGGTGAGGATCATCCCGAACGACTCGCCGCCGGTGTTCGGGGCGCAGTACACCTCGACCGAGCGCAGCATGCGTGCCTTGTCTGCCTCGGAGACCTTGCCGAGGAACGTGGTGCGCTCCCGCAGCGGTGCCGGCAGTCGACCGAGAAGGTCGTCCGCCTCACCCGGCCCCGCGACCAGCAGCCGCAGGTCGGGGCGCTCGGGCAGAAGCGTGGTGAGCGCGGTGGCGAGGATGTCGAAACCCTTGCGCGGCTCGGTGAAGCGGCCCAGGAAGCCGACCGTGTCGGCCACCCCGCGTGGCTCCGGGCCGGGCCAGCCGGGCAGCCGCAGCGCGCCGGCGTACCGCTCGACCAGGACGCCGTTCGGGATCTCGACCGCGCCGCCGCCGAGGTGCTCGACCTGGGCCCGGCGGGCCAGCGCGCTGACCGCGATCCGGGCGGTGATCTTCTCCAGTACCAGTTGCAGGACTCCCTGGGCGGCGAGCAGTGCCCGGGACCGGCCACCGGTGGCGAAGTGGAAGGTGGCCACCACGGGGCCGCGGGCGGCGAGGCAGGCCAGCAGGGACAGGCTCGGCGACATCGGCTCGTGCACGTGCAGCACGTCGAACCGGCCGTTGGCCAGCCAGCGCCGCACCCGGGACGCGGAGATCGGCCCGAAGGACACCCGGGCCACGGAACCGTTGTACGGCAACGGAACCGCCCGCCCGGCCGACACCGTGTACGGGGGCAGGGTGGTCTCCTCCTCCGCCGGCGCCAGCACGCTGACCTCGTGCCCGAGCGCGATCAGGGTCTCCGCGAGGTCACGCACGTGCCCCTGGACCCCGCCCGGGACGTCGAACGAGAACGGGCACACCATGCCGATTCGCATCGGCGTCAACCCGTCGATGTCGCGTCGTCGAGGGCCGGCGGCGGTGCCGACCCGCCGGCGCGGTCGCGGTCGTCGCGCGGCTGGTCGTCCAGCCACAGCCGGGACAGCATGTGCCAGTCCTCGGGATGCTCGGCGATGCCCACGGCCAGCGCGTCGGCGATCTGCTGCGTCAGGTCCGCGACCCGGTCGGTCAGCGGTCCGGACAGCGTCGTGGTGAGCGGCCCGGTCAGTCGTGCGTACGTGCCGTGGGCGTCGTACCAGAGCGACACCGCGAACAGCGGGCGGCCGGTCTGCAACGCCAGCGCGGCCGGGCCGGCCGGCATCCGGGTCGGGTGGCCGAAGAAGCGCACCGGGACACCCCGGGCGGACAGGTCCCGGTCCGCCAGCAGCGCCACCAGATGCCCGGCCTCCAGCCGCTGCGCGAGCACCTCCATCGGCGGGCGTTCGCCGCCGCGGGTGGGCAGGATCTCCAGGCCCAGCGACTCCCGGTAGGCGACGAACCGCCGGTACAGGCTCTCCGGTTTCAGCCGCTCCGCGACGCTGGTCAGCGGCAGTCCCTGGGAGGTGGCCCACAGCCCGGCCAGTTCCCAGTTCGCCGAGTGCGGCAGGGCGAACACGCCGCCGTCGCGCGCCTGGTCGAACAGTTCCGGGGTGGTCATGTGGAACGAGCCTCGGACGGACTCCGCCGACATGTTCGGCAGGCGGAACGCCTCCATCCAGTACCGGGCGTAGGAACGCATGCCGGCCCGTACCAGGGCGGCCAGTTCGTCGTCCGGCACCGGGCCGACCACCCGACGCAGGTTGCGCCCCAGCTGCCACGGGCCGCGACCGCCCCGCCGGGTGGCGTGGTCGGCGCCGATCCGGAACGCCGAGCGGGCCACCCCGGCCGGCACCATCCGGACCAGTTTCCAGCCGGCGGCGTAGCCCAGTTCGGTGACCCGCTCCGACCAGCCGCTCGGGGCGCGTTCGGCGTCGGTCCCGCGACTCCGGTCCACCGCCGTCACCGGGACGGCCCGGCCGGGTCGTCGGACGGGGCGTCGGCGGGGGCTCCGGACGGCTGCGGGCCCGAACCGTCGGCCAGCGGGGTACGTTGGCCGGCCGAACGGCGGTACACGTGCACGATCCGCTGCCCTGCGGTGAACAGCGACAGCGCGGCCAACACCCAGACCGCGACGTCCAGGGCGTACGGCACGCCGAGGATGTGCAGCAGCGCGCCCACGCCGATCAGCACGAGCCGTTCGGCGCGCTCGGCGATGCCCACGTTGCAGTCGATGCCGACGCTCTGCGCCCGGGCCTTCGCGTACGACACGACCTGCCCGGCGGCCAGGCAGATCAGGGCGGCCGCGGCCGCTGCCGACTGCCCGCTGGTGGCCAGGTAGAAGGCGAGGGATCCGAACACCGCGGCATCGGCGATGCGGTCCATGGTGGAGTCCAGAAATGCCCCGAAAGGCGTGGAGTATCCCCGGGCGCGTGCCATCGCGCCGTCGAGCATGTCGGTACTCACGCTGACGGTGATGATCACCAGACCGGTGAACAGCCAGCCCCGGGAGACAAAGGCGAGAGCCCCGACCAGTACCCCGCAGGTGCCGAGGACGGTGACCACGTCCGGGGACACCCCGGCGCGGACCAGCCTTCGCCCGACCGGGTTGAACAGGGTCGCTATCCGAGCCCGCCCCAGTACGCTGAAGATCTTCGCCATGCCTCCGCCAGGACGTTGGATTACCCGCCGGCGCATACTGCCGCCGGCCAGGTCGACCGCCCGTCGGCGGGCGCGGTTTACCACCTTAACGGGTGGCTGGACGGCACACCTCAGCCCGTCGGCCAAACCCGACCCGGGGTTGTGCGACCAGTCCGGGCGGGTGTGTGATCGCTGACAGGCGGTGTGTAACGACACGGGTCGCCTCCGGCTGGGGCGGCCGTCAGGAGGTGCGGGCGATGGCGCAGAGGAACACGGGCTCGAACAAAGGGCCCGAGAAGGGGGTCACCGGCGATGCGCCGGTGGTGACGAAGCCCCGAGAGGTACGCAACGTGGTGCTCGTCGGGCATTCCGGTGTGGGCAAGACGACCCTGGTGGAGGCCCTGCTGGCGGCGACGGGCACGATCCCGCGGGCGGGCAGCGTGACCGAGGGCACCACGGTCTGCGATCATGATCCGGCGGCGGTGCGGCAGCAGCGGTCGGTGAACCTGGCGCTGGCCCCCGTACTGGTGGACGGCGTCAAGATCAACCTGTTGGACACACCCGGGTACTCCGACTTCGTCGGCGAGCTGCGGGCCGGACTGCGCGCGGCGGACGCGGCACTCTTCATCGTCTCGGCCGTCGACGGCATGGACGGGGCGACCGTCGCGCTGTGGGAGGAATGCGCCGCGGTGGGCATGCCGCGCGCCGTGGTCGTCACCCGGCTGGACCACCCGCGGGCCGACTTCGACGAGACGGTCGCGCTGTGCAAACGGGTGTTCGGTGAGGGCGTGCTGCCGCTGTACCTGCCGGTGCACGGGGAACTCGACCCCGCCGACCCCGAGGCCGGCGAGCCGGTCGTCGGCCTGGTCGGGCTGCTGACCCAGCGGGTACTCGACTACTCCGCCGGCTATCCGCCCGTCGAGCACGAGCCGCAGCCGGACCACGCGGACGCGGTCCGGGCGGCGCGCAACGAACTCATCGAGGGGATCATCGCCGAGAGCGAGGACGAGACCCTGATGGACCGGTACCTGGAGGGCGAGGCGATCGACGAGGGCACGCTCACCACCGACCTGGAGAAGGCCGTCGCGCGCGGCTCGTTCTACCCGGTCATTCCGGTCAACGCGCCCACCCGCGTCGGGCTCGACGCGGTGCTGTCCGGCATCGTGCGCGGCTTCCCGTCACCGCCGGAGCACACCCTGCCCGCGGTGACCACCCTGGACGGCGCGCCGCTGGATCCGCTGCGCTGCGACCCGGACGGTCCGCTCGCCGCCGAGGTCGTCAAGACCACGATCGACCCCTATGTGGGCCGGGTGTCGCTGGTGCGGGTCTTCTCCGGCACCCTGACGCCGGACACGGCGGTGCACGTCTGCGGGCACGGCCTGGCCGAGCGCGGGCATCCCGACCACGACGCGGACGAGCGGATCAGCCACCTGCACTCGCCGCTCGGCGCGTCCCTGCGGGAGGTGCCGTCCTGCGTGGCGGGCGACCTGTGCGCGATGACGAAGTCGGGCAGCGCGGAGACCGGCGACACCATCTCCGCCAAGGACCGGCCGCTGCTCATCGCCCCGTGGCAGATGCCGGAGCCGATGCTCCCGGTGGCCATCGTGGCGCGTACCCGCAGCGACGAGGACACCATGGCGAAGAACCTGGCCCGACTGGTCGCCGGGGACCCGACGCTGCGACTCGACCGCAACGCCGAGACCCGGCAGCTGGTGCTGTGGTGCATGGGTGAGGCGCACGCCGAGGTGGTACTCGACCGGCTACGGGCCGGCGGCGCCGAGATCGACACCGAGCCCATCCGGGTGGCCCTGCGGGAGACGTTCGCGTCCCCGGCGTCGGGACACGGGCGGCACGTCAAGCAGTCCGGCGGGCACGGCCAGTACGCCGTCTGCGACATCGAGGTCGACCCGTTGCCGAGCGGCGGCGGGTTCGAGTACGTGGACAAGGTGGTGGGTGGCGCCGTACCGCACCAGTTCATCCCGAGCGTGGAGAAGGGCGTGGCCGGGCAGCTCGCGCAGGGGCTGGTGGCCGGGTTCCCGGTGGTCGACGTGCGGGTGACGCTGACCGACGGCAAGGCGCACTCGGTGGACTCGTCGGACGCGGCGTTCCAGACGGCGGGCGCGCTGGCGCTCAAGGACGCCGCCGGCAACGGCGCCATGACGCTGCTGGAGCCGGTGGACGTGATCGGCATCCGGGTACCCGACGGACACGTCGGCAGCGTGATGAGCGACCTGTCCGGGCGGCGGGGTCGGGTGCTGGGCACCGAGCAGGAACCCGGGGACCGCACCGTGGTGCGGGCCGAGGTGCCGGCCGCCGAGCTGACCCGCTACGCCATCGAACTGCGGTCCATGACCAGCGGCACCGGCACCTTCACCCGGGAGTTCGTCCGGTACGAGCCGATGCCGGCGCACCTGGTCGAGCAGTTCCGCAAGGAGCACGGCGCGGGCGGCTGAGGACGCGTTCGCGCGCCGGTCCGGTCGGAGCCACCCGACCGGACCCGGTCAGTCGTCGACGGCGAGCGAGGCCAGGGCGGGCAGGGCGGCGATCAGCGCGGCGCGTTCGTCGTCGGGCAGCGCGGCGATTCGGTCCCGCAGCACCTGGGAGCGGGCCGACCGGCTGCCGCTGATCAGCTGGCGGCCCTCGCTGCTGGCCCTGATCAGGCT